>JALVDN010000137.1 GCA_027008965.1 Flavobacteriales bacterium
ATCGGGCCATTTATACAATTGCTTCACCATACGCAAGTCTCCAATGATATAAGACCGGTCATAATCATCCATTTCGGTTTCATATATTCCCCCCACTTTAAACCGGCGAACCATGGGTTTATCTGAACCTTCCCGCATAAAAACACCCCACACCTTATCCCCCACATTAAGTTTCAATTTGGAAGCCAATTGACCGGAAAGCAATAGACTGTCATTGGGTTGTGAAGTGGAAAAATCCGGAATTTTTCCTTCTTTCAAATAAGACCGGAACAAACTCCAATCATATCCACTGTCCACACCTTTCATGATGATTCCTTCAAAATCTTCTCCGGTTTGCAACAATCCTCCAATAGTGGCATAAGGCACCACAGATTGAATTTCAGGAAATAAATTTTTTAAATGTGTATGGTTTTCAATATAAACAGGCTCCAGGGTCAAACCCGATTGATTACTATTATATGGAACGATGAGAATATGCCCCGAAAAAGCCGAAATTTTCTCCCTGATCTTCTCCTGCATACCTTTTCCCGCCGCCACCGAAACAATCATCACAAGCACACTCAACACCACCGATCCGATGGCAATTTTCAATATCGGACGGGATATTTTTCTTTCGCCTCCCCGGTCCGACAACATTCTTTTGACAATAAAAAGCAAATTGGGAAACAAAGTTGATGTTTTTTATAGGTTCAAATTTAAGTAATTAAATCAAAAGCAAATTTTAATTCTTACTTAAAAGGTTTAGATGGAAACAGAAATGATTATCTTTGTTTAAACTGAAATAGCGATGAATAGATTGTTTGTTTTTTTCTTTGGATTTTTTATTTCCGGTATGTGGGCACAAAACACTTGGAAGGCCCCCGAAGAAGCTAAACGCTTGAAAAATCCGCTTGCATTTTCGGAAGAGGTTTTGAAAAAAGGAGAGAAAATTTTTCAATCGCTTTGTGTTTCTTGTCATGGTCAGGACGGAAAAGGTGATCCTAACATGCTGAAAACCCTCAATCCACCACCGGCGGATTTGACTTCTTCCCAAGTACAACAACAACCCGACGGTGCCATTTTTTGGAAAATCAGTGAAGGGCGCGGCATGATGGCTTCCTATAAAAATATGCTGAGCGAAGAAGAGCGATGGACGTTGGTGCATTACATTCGCCACCTTGCACAACCAAAAAATAAAGATAACATTGCGGCACTTGCAGAACAAAAACCAGCTGAAGAGCTTATAGGAAACAATAATGTTTCAAAAGATCATTCAAAGATAAATGTGTTTCCGTTCACACAATTGGTGAATATGAAAACCACACATACGCGTGATAAGGGTTTTGGTTTTGGTATTCAACACCGTTTCGGGCTTGCCACTTTTGATGAAAGCATATGGCGTAATTTTTTGGGATTGGATTTGGCTTCCAACGTCAGGTTTTATTTTGAATTTCCGGTGATGAAACGTTTTTGGATGGAAATAGGACGCACCCGCTATGGCAAGTTTTATGATTTAGGCGTCAAATATATTGTTTTAAAACAAACGGCCGATAATCATGTGCCGGTGACCCTAGGTTTGTATGAAAATATTGCCATGACCACTGAACGTCCGCCTGCCACTTCGCCCGGTGCCACTTTTGCCGACGGAAGGCCGTTTCAATATACTTTTGTTCACCGTTTGTATTATGATACACAACTCATGATTTCAAGAAAATTCAGTAAACGGTTTTCAGCTCAGATGAATGTTCAATTGGTTTGGCGCAACCTGACACCTTATGTTTTACACCCGCCGGAACGTGCTTTTGTGATAGCCCTTCCTATTGGATTACGCTATAAAACAGGCTTACGCTCGGCATTGACACTGGAAGTGATGCCTAACAATCATCCGAAAAACATACCTTTTGCATTGGGGTATGAAATAGCAAGTAGCGGTAACCACGTTTTTCAAATCACAATGACCAATTCGCAAGAAATCATTTCACAGACATTACTTTTCAAGCCCACCTATATTCCGCACAACGGGATTATAATAGGATTTAATTTGGTCCGTTATTTTTAATAACTTTGAAATCAAAACATAAAATTATGAAGAATAAGAGATTTTTGGTTTTACTTTTTTTGATAGGAAGTTTGGTTTTGATTCAATGTAAAAAAGACGAAGGACCTGTAGAGGATGACAACAATAATGAATCGGTTAGTTTTGCCAATGATGTTCAACCTATTTTCACACAATATTGTGTGAGTTGTCATCCGTCTAGCGGTAATTTGGATTTGAGACAAGGGCAAGCCTATGATGATTTGGTAAATGTTCCTGCCTCGGGCTATAATGGTATACGTGTTGTACCCAATGAGCCCGAAAATTCCATTCTATACAAAAAAATTGACGGTTCGGGAGCCTACGGAAGCAATATGCCATTAGGCGGCAGTCTTTCTCAAGCCCAGATCAACACCATCAAACAATGGATTCAAGAGGGAGCGCCTAATAATTAATTCTTTAATCATTATTTTTAAACGGAGGTTGAAATATAAATGAAATTTAAGGTTTATGCCGCATCGGCAGGTTCGGGCAAGACTTACAGCATGGTGCGGGATATGCTTGTTTTTTTGATGGAAGAAAAACAGGCATTTGCATCGCGTTTCATTTGGGCGGTTACGTTCACCAACAAAGCCGCCAATGAGATGAAGGAAAGGCTCCTGCATGAATTGGAAAATCTGGCCCGGGGCGACGAAACGCCCATGCTCAATGATTTAATAGGCCGAACCGGTTTCGCCGAAAAACAAATCCGCCGGAAAGCCAAACAAAGATTAGAAGAAATTTTATTCGGTTACGATGCACTGAGCATCTCCACCATTGACAAATTTTCTTTTAGAATCATCAAACGGTTTGCCCGGGAGTTGGGCATTTCTCCGGGTATCAACGTGGATATGGATGACCATGCCACCGTCGATGCTTTGACCGATGACTTTTTCAGGGAGTTGCATGAGCAATCGCCCTACTTACCCGCCTTGGAAGAAATGGTTTTGGAAAACTTGGACGAAGCCAAAAAATGGACGGTTTCCAAGGAGTTGAAATCCTTTAAAAACTACCTGCTTCCCGATCATTATAAAACCTATGCCGAGGCACTCATTCAAACCCCGCTGGATAATATTTTTGCTTTACGTAAAAAATATTCAAATCTGAGACATAAGGCCCGACAAGAAATGATTGATACAGCTAGGGAATTATTAGGCTTTCTTCAAAACTCTTTCTCACAAGATATTAGCCGTCTGGAGGATAAAAAAAACATTTTAAATAAAATCCGAGAGGGAAATTTTGGGGAGATTTCAAAAAGGAAATCATTGTTAAACCTGCTCACGGGCGAAAAACTTTGGAAAAAAAACAAAGAAAATCCCGAAGCGGAACACAGGATTAAAACTTTGACGGAGAAAATCTACCGGAACTATTTGAAAATGCTCCAAGCCGATGCGGTTTTGAAGGCTGTCAATCCGCTTTT
>JALVDN010000138.1 GCA_027008965.1 Flavobacteriales bacterium
AAATACCCATTTGCACGTTTTAAATTCTTATCTTATATTTGCAATCGCAAAACGTAAGAATTAGTTCACTTTACAAAAAGTAATAATTTCAAAAGGGCGATTAGCTCAGCTGGTTCAGAGCACCTGCCTTACAAGCAGGGGGTCACTGGTTCGAATCCAGTATCGCCCACACCAGTCCTCAACTTTTCGTTGGGGATTTTTTGTTTTCAAAAATTACTTCACTTTTGTGTCAAACAAAAATCCTTTCCACTATCTGCGTACCGAAATAGTAGGGTATTTCCCCATAATGATTAAGCGGTTTGGTGAGGATAAGCCTGGCTTTTTTCCCGCGTGTTATACTTCCCATTTCACCAGATAATTCCAAAGCGGCCGCCGCATTAAGAGTGGACGCATTGATGGCTTGTTCTGGGGTAATTCTTTGTTTAATACAGGCCAGAGAAATCATCATGGGCATACTGTAGGATGGTGAAGACCCCGGATTGAAATCCGTGGCCAGTGCAAAGGGGATTTTGTGTTTGATAAGCTGTTGGAGTGGGGTATATGGAATATGGATAAAAAAAGAACAACCCGGTAGCGAAACCGCAATCGCATTGCTTTGTGCAAGAACTTGGATATCTTTCTCCGTCATCACTTCCAAATGATCCACAGAGAGTGCATTATGTTTTACCGCCACTTCAATGCCTCCGATACTTGTAAACTGGTTCACATGGATTTTAGGTTTTAATCCGTATTTACTTGCGGCTTCAAGTATTATTTCCGTGTCATGGGCATCAAAATAGCCTGTTTCACAAAAAACATCCACATAATCGGCCAGGTTTTCTTTGGCAATTTCAGGGAGCATTTCTTCTATGATGGTTTTGACATAATCTTCTTTCTTTAGACCTTCCGGAACGGCATGCGCTCCCAGGAAAGTAGCTTTAACGGGAATAGGAAGATTTTCTTTCAAACGTTTGATTACCCGTAGTATTTTCAGCTCATTTTCCGTATTCAATCCGTATCCCGATTTGATTTCCACCGCACCGGTTCCGTGTTCCATCATGCGTTGAACAAAATAAAACGCTTGTTGGTATAACTCTTCTTCCGGTTTTTGAGCTAGTTTTCTTGCGGAATTCAATATTCCTCCCCCTTTGGCGGCTATTTCTTCATAGCTCAAACCCTTGATTTTATCAATAAATTCGCCATATCTGGATTCGGGGAAAACAGTGTGTGTATGTGAATCGGTGAAAGCAGGTAAAACAAGGCGGCCGGATGCATCAATCACTTCGTCATAAGAAGTTTCTCCGGGGAAGGAATCCATGGTTCCATAACCGGTTATCACTCCGTTTTCAGTGCCGATCCACGCATTTTCCAAAACAGGAAGATTATTCATTTGTTCTCCGGATAATAAAACAGGATTTTCCTCCCAAACTCCCACCAGTTGACGTATATTTTTAAAAATTCTTTTCATGGGCTTCATTAATGAGTAAATGCATAATATAAAATATTAAGCCCCATTTTGAGTGCTTCCAGATGTTTTTCAGGCGGGTCATTGTGAACTTCAGGTGATTCCCAACCGTCGCCCAAATCGGTTTCATAAGTGTAAAGCAACACCAGCCTGTCATCAATAAAAATTCCGAAGGCTTGCGGCCGTTTACCGTCGTGTTCGTGTATTTTGGGAAGCCCACGGGGAAAATCAAAAGGTTGATGAAAAATTTCAAAATCGGCCGGTAGTTCTTTCAGCTCTTTATCAGGGAACAATTTTTTGATTTCTTTTCGAATGAATTTATCCATTCCGTAGTTGTCGTCAATATGTAAAAATCCTCCATTTTCTAAATATGCTCTTAAATTTTTGATGTCGGATTCATCAAAAAAAACACGCCCGTGTCCGGTCATATGAACAAAAGGATATTTGAAGATTTCTTTACTGTCAGATTTGACAACAGCTTGATTCTTTTCCAGCGCAAAATCATTTTTCAAGGCGAAAGCAATCAAGTTGGGTAGTGAAGTCCGTTGGTTGGCATACCAATCGCCTCCTCCTTTATATTGCAAAAGGGCCAATTGTTGGGCATAAACTTCAGTGAAGGTTAAATAAATCGGTAATATCAAAATATAAAGTGATACTTTCGCCCGTTCTATTTTTAAGTGTAAAAATTTCATATAAAATTCCATCTTGTTGTTTCACATGAAAACCCGTCACTTCATACCCCTTGTTTTTGTATTCATTGATTTTTTTGACGATTTGTCCGGGTTTGAAAACCTTATAGTTCTTGTCTTCAAAAAATTTTTCTTCCGGGTTTGTAATATCATTATTTCCCATCTATCTGTTTTTTTGAATAATTTTCTCTCACTTTCATATTAATCATTTCAACTGCAAAGGCATAAAATAAAGCGAAATAAATATAACCTTTCGGAATTTTATATCCAAAAGCTTCTGCAGTCAACATGGTTCCAATCAAAATTAAAAACGACAACCCCAACACTTGCAGGGTGGGATATTTGAGGATAAAATTGGCAATATAGTCAATAAACAACATCATGATAATCATGGAAATAATCACGGCAATTACCATGATTAGAATAACGTCGGTCAATCCAATGGCTGTTAAAATGCTGTCAAATGAAAAAACAATGTCCAGCAAAACAATTTGAAAAATAATGGAACCAAAAGAAACTTTCTTGGGTTTGATGCTTTTTGAAGAT
This sequence comes from Flavobacteriales bacterium, assembly GCA_027008965.1. Taxonomy (GTDB): domain Bacteria; phylum Bacteroidota; class Bacteroidia; order Flavobacteriales; family Flavobacteriaceae; genus JAADED01. Next base: position 2,680 of record JALVDN010000138.1, read on the forward strand.
TCATCTCCCGCCACTTTCTTGTGAATTTCAAGCGAACTTTTAGTGAGCAGAAAAATACCGCCGGCAAGCAAAATCAAATCCCGGGCACTCAAAGCAATGCTTCCCCACGAAATAAGCGGTTCAGTGGCTCTAATGATATAAGCAATCATCAATAAAAACAAAAGTCTGGCCACCAAGGCGGCTAACAAACCGAGTTTTCGCGCTTTGGATTGTTTGTTTTCCGGCAGGCGTGAAGTTAAAATGGAGATAAAAATCAAATTGTCTATCCCCAAAATGACTTCAAGAAAGGTCAAGGTTAAAAGGGCTACCCAAGTTTCAAAATGCAAAAATATCTCCACTTCTTCAGAATTTAGACAAAGTTAAAATTTTTTTTACACACTCCATTCAAAAATGGTCTTATGAAAGACAAGCAACTTACAAATTTTCAGGGCGCCTGCCCGCACGCATTCATGCACACCGCCGGCTTTCACCAATGGCTCATCCGGCGGTGCATTCATGCGGCGGGCACCGGGCTGTCCGCTTGAATTCGGCTCGGCGGTTGGTGTGGTTTAAGCCGGCGCACCTTATCGGCGCGCCGGCCCGCCCGTGCGTGGGGCTTCCCGCTGTCAGCCTCCGCCGGGCGGAAAACCATCACCACCGCCTTCGCCTCATAACGCAACCATCCCTGGCGCTTCATGGCACACAACAAGTTGTGCTTGAATAATGAACATCAAACTCCGAATTCTGATTTATGATTTTGGTTCTCCTACTGTAAACATGAAAGGAAGCGTGTCATTTCGACGA
>JALVDN010000139.1 GCA_027008965.1 Flavobacteriales bacterium
GCATAATTTCTCCCGGGTATATAACATTTAGTAGGTCTATTAAATAAAATTTATCTTTTCCGGAAAAGACCATTTGCTTGGTTTTGTTTTTTTTTGAAAGTTTGAACCTAGGAAAAATGTTACGTAAGGATTCCATGGTTTGCCATCCGTTGGTATCGGGTTTATAGAAAATAAAATCGGAATAGTGTTGTTCCAATTGTAAGAGTTGCGAACTATCACGGGAGAAAAACATTTTTTTGTACTTCCATCGGTTTTTGTCATCCGGATTTAAAATGAGTGCTCGCCATTTGATAAGCGTATCTTGCGCAATAAAGTGATTTTTATTCAGTTGATAATATTTCTTCAGCTCTTCTTCGTTAAAAGTAATGGTATCAAAAATTTTCTCAGCTAGTTGGTTTTCATATAATTCCACTATCAGGGATTGTTTATATGCCTTCACCAAGCGGTTTACATAAGATGTGTCCACATTTTTGCGGGCATAATCCGCCAACAAGGTGGCTTGTATCCAACGGTTCATGTAGTTTTCCACCGCTAATATGCTATCTTCCCGGCTTTTTCCGGCCCATATTTCCTCCGGGATATCTTCCAGGTAGAGGATCCGATCTTTAACTTTTAAAAGCGGTTTTTTAGGGGGTCCCTGTTGCCGGCATGCCCAAAAGAAAATCAAAAAGATAAACGGCCATTTATTTTTTATACTTTGCACGTAGCGCATCCCAATTTTCTTGATTGATTTGAACGGGATATTTTTCCTTTAAGGACTTCAATAATTGTTTTTCAATCTCTTGTTGATAGTCGCTCAGTACTTTTCCCTTGATTTGATTAAGCTCCGGGATATGTGATGGTATTTCTTCCACAATTCCTTCTACAATGTATTTATTGTCTTTTTTACTTAAGACAGGTTTTTTAATGTGAACTTCCGAAGCATATTTAATCCTGAACTTAAGTAACGCTTTATCTCCGAATTTTTCTTTTAACTCCTTCTCGGATGGATGTTTTTTCAAAGCACGTAGTAATTTTTTGGCGGTTTTTTTGTCTGTCGTTTCGGCATATAGTACTTTGGTATAAGCTTTGGTTCTGTATTTCTCACGGTTTTGCTTAAAAAAGGTTTCCAAACCCAAAGTATCTTTTGCGGCTTTTTCCCAAATTTCTTTGGTTTTGTAGTTGAAAAGCAACAGGCCTTCATAATATTCCTTGATTATCCGTGCATAATCGGGATAATATTTATCCAGGTTTTCACGGTAATAATCCAGTAAGGATTTATCTTTAAACGATTCATATAATTGTTTTATGATTTCTTTTTTCCGGGCCGCCAGTTTGGGATTATTTTTTTGATGACGAAAAAGATAGGCTAAAAAGTCGTTGTATTTTATTTTTTTATCATTATTGATAATAAAAAGTATTTTGTTTTTGTCTTTATAATCATCGGGAAATTTCCATCTTCTTTGGAAAAATTTATCATCAATGAGCGCATAAAAATCTTTTAAATCGCCTTTTTCTTCAATTTTTATTTCTTTTTTTAATCGTTGAATTAACTTCTTTTCACCTATGGAAGAACGTTCATCGCGTCGAACTTTTTCTTCCAATTCTTTTTTGATTTTTTCAAAAGGCGGAACCGGTTCTTTTTTGATTAATTTGAGAATATGCCAGGCAAATCTCGTTTCAAAAGGTTCCGAAATATCACCAGGATTTTTCAGTGCAAAAGCTTTTTGTTCAAAAACCTCTGTTTTTTCGCGCAATTTGAAAGGAGACATCACTCCTCCTTTAGAGGCGGTTTTTTTATCATCCGAAAAATTCCGGGCAAATGCTTCAAAACTTCCTTCGCCCGATTTTAATTTCTTGTATATTTCCCTGATTTTTTCTTCGGCTTCCCCGGCGTTTTTCTTTTTCAAAAGCATAATTTGAGCCACTTGAATACGATAGGTTGCCGGACGTTTGTCTTCTACTTTCACAATATGATAGCCGTATTTGGTCCTGAAGGGTTTACTTATAGAGCCCTTTGGAGTGTTATAGGCGGCGGTTTCAAAGGGGTATACCGTATGGAAAACATTAATCCAGCCCAAACTGCCTTTGTTTTGTTTGGCCGATGGATCTTCGGAATATTTAAATGCCATTTCGTTGAAATCTGCTCCTTTACGTAGTTTTTTATAATAAGTATTGATTTTTTTCCATGCTTGCAAGGTGTCTTCGGGGAGTGCATCGGAGGGTAAACGCACCATAAGATGCGCCACTTTCACATCCGTTTTCATTCTATCGTAAGCCTCGCGTGTTAACCGGTTTATCAATTCCTCGTCCGAAAGATATTTTTTGGCCAGTTCTCTTTTGTATTTGTTGTATTCGGCACTAAATCTCCAATCCTTGTCTAAGCCTTTTTTCCGGGCATCTATCAATTGGAGTTTATAGTTGACAAACAAATTCAAATATTGATCAATGTCCTTTTGTTGAGGGTCTTTAACCAAATCCAGGTTTTTGGTGTACATATATTCAAATTCTCCAACGGTCACTTCTTCATCACCTATTTTCATTAGAACTTTATCATTTGAGTTTTGTGCAAATGAAAATAAACCCGATAAAACCCATAAGAGCAAAAACAATGTATTTTTTTTCATCCCCTGAAAATTTTTAAGCAAATTTAACCGATTTTTCGGTTTATTGAATAGTCCTTGAATTACAAAACGATTTGCAACGCGGGATATTTTACTATTTATCTTTTTTTCTGCGTTCTAAAAAAGCATTCCACCCTTGGGCTTTGAGTTCTACCTGTTCATTGGCTTTGGTTATCAAATAGGCTCCCGGGTCTTCAGTAATATGGCCGATGATATGAAATCCTTGAACGTCCTTGATTTTTTCATAATCTTTTTGTGACAGGGTGAACAATAATTCATAATCTTCTCCTCCGTTGAGGGCGGCCACTAAAGGATGTAATCTGAATTCTTCCGCCACCCGGGCCGTTTCATCGGCAATAGGGATTTTTTCTTCATAAATATGAGCACCCACTCCACTTGCTTCGGTGATATGAATAACTTCCGATGATAATCCGTCCGATATATCAATCATAGAAGTGGGAAGCACTTCATTGCGGGCCAACCATTCTATCACATCTTTACGGGCTTCGGGTTTCAGTTGTCTTTCCACGATGTAGGCATAGGGCGTCAAATCGGGTTGATGTTGCGGATTGACCAAAAAAACTTCCTTTTCACGTCGCAATACTTGAAGCCCCATGTAGGCGGCACCCAAGTCGCCCGTTACCACAATCAAATCATAAGGGCGGGCTCCACTTCTGTAAACTTGTTTGTTTTTTTCAACACTACCCAAAGCCGTACCAGATAATATCATCCCTTTGGTTGAAGAGGTAGTATCACCTCCCACGAGATCCACACCATAATTTTCACAGGCCAATTTAACTCCCG
>JALVDN010000140.1 GCA_027008965.1 Flavobacteriales bacterium
GATCCGGTGCGTTTTATCGGCAACCGATCATCCGGTAAAATGGGCGTAGCATTGGCTGAAGAAGCCAAGCGGAGAGGGGCGGATGTTACTCTAATAACCGGACCCGTTCAAAAACCCGTTCATTTGAAAGATGTTAAAATTATTTCCGTTGAAACGGCCGAAGAAATGAAAAAAGAAGTAATGAAAAAATGGCCCCAAACGGATATTTTGATCATGGCGGCGGCCGTTGCCGATTACCGGCCGGAACAAAAAGCAGACAAGAAAATCAAGAAAACGGAAAAAGAATTATCCATACGATTAGTGAAAAATCCCGATATTTTAAAAGAAGCCGGAAAAACCAAAAAGAAAAATCAAATACTCGTGGGATTTGCATTGGAAACACATGATGAAAAAAAACATGCGCTGGAAAAATTGAAAAACAAAAACCTGGATATGATTGTCTTGAATTCGCTTCAAGACCAAGGAGCGGGATTCGGAACCGACACCAACAAGGTGACCATTATCAAAAATAACGGTGAAGAAAAAACGTTTCCCTTAAAAACCAAAACCGAAGTTGCTAAAGACATTTGGAATGAAATCAAAACTTTATTATAATTTTTTGAGCCTTTTTATTTTCTTATCCGTTGGTTTTTTGTCTTACGGACAAGAATTGAATGCCGAAGTCATCGTGGATGCTTCTCGGTTGAATACGGCCAACTTATCTGTTTTTAAAACACTTGAAAAGGATTTGAATAATTTTATCAATTCCAAACATTGGACAAGAAAAGTTTTCGGCAAGGAAGAGCGCATCAAGTGCACCTTTATCCTTTCCGTTGTAGAATACAAGGACAATAATATGAAGGTGGAACTGCATGTTTCCGCTTCACGCCCGGTTTACAATTCTACTTACGAAACACTGCTTTTTTCAGTGAAAGACGAGAATGTTAAATTCAGCTATCAAGAATATCAACCCTTAATTTATAACGAAGGCCAACTGGATAATAATCTCACGGCCGTAATTGCCTACTATGCCTACATGATTCTCGGCTATCAATTTCACAGTTTTAAATTGAATGCCGGCAAACCCTATTTTGAAAAAGCCAAAAACATTCAAAGTTTGGCATCGGGTCAAGGATGGACCGAATGGGACGACCGCGGCAAGTTTTTTTCACGTGCCAAGTGGGTGGATCAATTGCTCAATCCCTCCAACATGTCTTTTGCTCAGGCCTTTTATACCTACCACCGTTTCGGGTTGGATATGATGGCCGATCAAATGAGCATGGGAAAAGCCAATATTGTGAAGGCCATCAATTACTTGAATAAATTGGACCGGAAACGTTCGGATTTGATCATTAAACTCTTTTTTGATGCCAAAGCGGATGAAATTACGGGCGTTTTAAAAGAAGGCCCGCGTGCTTCCAACTTGCAAAAAGTAAAAAATATTTTGCTTGAATTGGCGCCTTACTATGCCGACAAGTGGAAGGAATTGCCTTGATCAAACTTTATTTTCCAAAATATAAACCCAACAGAAATAAAAACCAAACTATCAAAGCACCCAAAGCTCCTTGGGCCTTTTTTAATTTTTTCCGGACATCATACCATTTAAAAATCAAATAGCCCGTAAGACCTATCACGGCAACACTTTGCGTGAAAATTCCTTGGGAAGTCAAAAAAGGAACAGCTTTCAAAAAAGATTTGTCCAACACCAGCAAACTGAAAATATGGATGCTTACCAATTGAATAAGAAACGACCAAGCAAACCCGCTGATGAAATCGCGTGCAAAGAAATTATTCATCTTCCAACTTCCAGTTTTTCAGTTTTTCCATGAGTTTGTAATTAGTCATATCCACTTGAACAGGCACCACCGAAACATAACCGTTTTGCAACGCATATTCATCCGTGTCCATGCCTTGGTCAAAATTCACAAATTCACCGGTGAGCCAAAAATATTCCCTGCCGTGCGGATTAACCCTCCGGTCAAAAGATTCAATCCATTTGGCATTGGCTTGCCGGCCTACACGAATGCCCTTTATTTCTTCAAGGGGTAAGTATGGAATATTCACATTCAAAATAAAAGGTTGCGGCAGATTATCATTGTTTTTCAATACTTCCTTGGCAATAAGCCGCACAAAATGTTTGGCCGCAGTGAAATCGGCATCCCACTTGTAGGTGGTAAGTGAAAAACCAATGGACGGAATGCCTTCAATTCCCCCCTCCACGGCCGCCGACATGGTTCCGCTGTAAATGATATTGATAGAAGAATTGGACCCGTGATTGATCCCTGACACAAGCAAATCGGGTTTGCGCGGAAGCACTTGGTCCACAGCCAATTTTACACAATCCACCGGCGTTCCGTTGGTTTTAAATTCTTTCTGCGGGCCGTTGTCAATTTTCACTTCATCCAAAAAAAGCGTGTTGTTGATGGTGATAGCATGTCCTTGTCCCGACATAGCTCCTTCCGGGGCCACCACAACCACTTCGCCCAGTTCGTTCATCACTTCAATCAAGTGACGGATTCCCGGTGCGGTGATACCGTCATCGTTCGTGACCAAAATAAGCGGTTTTTCTTGGCTCATAGAAAAAAATTGATTTGTAAAGTTAAGGAAATATTGTTTTCAAGAAGCTATATTTTTTCTTGGGCGCCATTCGGCGTGCTCCGTTTAAATCTTTTTCGCTCCGCTCGGTTTTTGGCAAATCACTGCTGCGGGGTCTCCTCGTCAAGCTCGGAGCCTCCTCGCCGTGGCCAAAAAATCCGGCGGAACTTCAAAAGGATATCACTGCGCCCGCCGGCGCGGAGATTCCTCGTCGCTTCGCTCCGTCGGAATGACATGTTACTACTGATTTTATTAGGATTTTCACGTGTCATTTCGAGGGAGCGAGGCACGAGCAACTGAGAAATCTCAAACAAATTTGAAAAAAAAATGAGATTCCTCGTCGTTCCGGCATGCGCCGGAACTCGCTCGGAATGACATGGTGCTACTGATTTTATTAGGATTTCACATGTCATTTCGAAGGAGTTGCGAAGCAACGACTGAGAAATCTCTATTTACATAAAAGAATGAGATTCCTCGTCGTTTCGGTATGCGCCGGAACTCGCTCGGAATGACAGTGCGCTACTGATTTTATTGTAGGAGAGTGTGTCATTTCGAAGGAGTGAACGAAGTGAACGACTGAGAAATCTCTATTTACATAAAAGAATGAGATTCCTCGTCGTTCCGGCATGCGCCGGAACTCGCTCGGAATGACAGAGCGCTACTGATTTTATTGTAGGAGAGTGTGTCATTTCGAAGGAGTGAACGAAATGAACGACTGAGAAATCTCATGCATTTTGTATATGAATAAAGACTTCTCGCATTCGCTCGAAGAGACAAAATGATTTGAGGTGAAAATACCATTCATTTCAATGCTATTTTCACGCCTTA
>JALVDN010000141.1 GCA_027008965.1 Flavobacteriales bacterium
TGTTAATAGTATTCTCACAGCGCTTTTATTATTTTTTTGATTAAACCCGGACCTTCGTAAATCAAGCCCGTAAATATTTGTATTAAATCCGCGCCGGCATCCATACGCTCCTTTGCATCCCCGGGCGACATGATTCCACCCACACCGATGATGACCAATTTCCCCTTCACTTGTTTGGAAACATATCCGGTTATTTCTTTTGCTTTTTCTTTCAGCGGTAAACCGCTTAATCCACCGTTCCCGATTTTTCTTAGTGTCTCATAGTTTGATTTTAACAAAGAAAAATCTTTGGTTGTATTCACCACAATTAGTCCGTCAATTTGTGCTTCCAAGGCCGATTCAATACTTTCATTCAGTTGTTTCTTTGATAAATCAGGTGAAAGTTTTAAAAGTATTGGTTTCGGTTTTCCGGATTTCCGGTTTATTTCCTGCATTTCTTTCAGTAAAGGCAGCAAATTTCTTTTTTCGGATAAAGATTGAATTTCTCCGATATTGGGACAACTCACGTTTACGGTAAAAAAATCCGCATACGGATGTAAATAGGTAAACACTTGCAAATAATCATCTTTTGCTTTTTCGTTGGGTGTATGAGTATTTTTACCGATATTAACGCCTACTATCACATCCGATTTTCTTTTTTTCAAATTTTGAGCCACTGTTTTCATTCCCGGATTATTAAAACCCATACGGTTGATAAGCGCTTTATCTTTCTTTAATCTGAAAAGCCGGGGCTTGCTATTGCCTTTTTGCGGTTTGGGTGTGACGGCTCCTATTTCAAGAAACGAAAATCCCAATAAAGCCAATTCATCTACATAAGCACCGCTTTTATCAAAACCCGCTGCCAAACCCAAGGGATGTTTGAATTTTAGGCCCATTAACTGCGTTTCTTTTTTCCTCAAATCAGGCACAAAAAAAAGGGACCTTAAAAGGCCCCTTATGCCGGGAATAGCGTTTAATATTTTCAATGCTTTTAAAACCAAATGATGACTCGTCTCGGGTGGAAGCAGAAAAAGAAACGGTCTGATAAGAATTTTATACATCCGTCTTGGTTTGAACAAAATTATATAAAATTTTTCTTTTAAAAAAAGCCTTACCGGAGTACGACTTTATTAAGACAAGTGATTGTTGTATTAGTCCACTTTAAAACCCAACCCGATATAAGGCATTCCAAAATCTTGAACCGGGCCGCCTGCCCCGTAAAAATTGGAAGATAAGAACGTAACATTACCAATCTGTATAGGAAATGGAACCGGCGAAAAATCACTTTTCCTGAGAATTCTCCCTAAGGTTGCATTTAGATTACTGTATCCCGGTTGAATGGTTCTTTTTACCTTAATAATGTCTCCCGAAGAAACACTCACGGGAGTAATACTTTGATAATCCAATGTGCTTCCCTGTGAAAAGGAGTGCGTCCCACTATAACTTGCACCGGAAGTGGTATTGATAATCTCCATGGTATAGGAACCCGTATAAGTGGAAGGATTATTGTAACCGATACTGCAAATTTCACCGTCCGCATTGATTTGAATCACATACTCATGGGTTTCCAAATCCATAAATTCCGGTAAATCATCATAACCGTTAGCCGTAGAAAAAGCCGAAACAATGGCGTTTTGCACATAGTAATCTTCACATACATTATTGTTCGGGTCATTATCATTGTCACAAGCGGTGAAAACGAAGTTCAAAATAAGAGCTAATAAATAAAATCTTTTCATGTTTATTATTTTTCTGATGTTATATTGCTTACATCACAATAATTGATCCTAAAAACCCGCATTTTATCTTTATTAAACCAACGGAATGGTTGATCGGATTAACTGCATACTTTAATCAAAAAAAGGCCTCCCTTATGGAAGACCTTTTAACATGAAATTTTAAAATAATGAATTAATACCCTAGAATAACACGATTATCTTTGATATCGGCCTTCTTTTTAAGCGCTTCAAAAATCTTATTAAAGAAATTGGCTTCCCGTTTTTTCTTTTCTTCTTGAATATAAGTATAGTAATTGGAGAGTTCTTTAGCTATATGCTTTTCAAAGGGTTGCACCACAAATGCTCCCATTTCACCCTCAACCGGTCTGGAAATTTTATTTAACGGAACGGCAAAAGCCACCGCTACAACAACAGGTTCCTTACCCACCGAAGGAATAACGGGTTGTTCCATCGTCACATCTTTGGCTGTTCCTTTTATTCCATTGGCGTTCTTGGCAATCTCATCCAAATTATCACCCTTCATTTTTTCTTTCAGCATTTCAAATTTTTTCTTTTTTATCAAAATAGGTTTAATGAGAATAGTGGCTTCCTCAAGAGGCATCAGACCTTTGGGTGTTATGCTCACCAATTGAACAATCACATAACCGTCTTTGGTTTCAAACCTTTTATAATCACCTACTTTGGTTTTTTCATTATACAACCAGGATGCTATGGCTGGCTGGTCACCCAACCCGGGCAAACGTGTATCATATCTTTTGATTTTCTTGACAGGCATAACGGATTTTCCAAACTTCTTGGCCGCCTCCTGAAGGCTTGAATTCTTCAACTCCACCGTAAATTTAGCCGCTTGCGCATAAATACTATCCAAAGTTTGTTCGCTCGGTTCCACCATTCGCACCAATTCCGCTACCTTCACGGCATCCGTTTTATCCTTGGACAAATCTTCAACCTTGATGATATGATAACCGAATCTTGTCTTGACTTTACCTATTTGTCCCTTACGGGCAGAAAAAACAAAGTCATTAAAAGGATCCACCATTCGTCCGAAGGCAAATTCTCCCAAATCTCCGCCTTTGTCTTTGTTAGAGCGATCATCTGAAAATTCCGAAGCCAAATCATCAAACTTTGACGGGTTTTTCTTCACAACCGACAAAATACTGTCCGCAAGTTTTTGAGCCTCCTCTTCGGTTCTTGCATTCAACGCAGTCCCTGCTGTTGAAAAAGAAATCAATATATGCTTGGCTTTGGCTTTCTCCGGAACATTTTTCCGTTTATCCACAACCTTATAAACCACATATCTGTCACGATTGAGAACCGGGCCGTAAACTTGTCCTTTTTCCAAATGCATCAGCGTATCAATGGCTTTGGGAATCGTCTTGCTTGTATACCATCTCACGGGTTTCAATTCGTCCGAATATTTCTTCAAAAAGTTTTCAGGTTCATTCGTCGATGCAAATCCCGGTATGGTATCATTCTTATCCGACTTCTCATCATAAACCACTTGATCAGCAATCAATTTTTTAACTTCTTCTTCAGCTTGTTGATAATCCGAACGCGAAGGCTTAAATTCAAACTTCACATACTCAATACTCCTGTTTTCATCGGTTTTATATAATTCCTGATGCTCCTTCATATATTTTTTAATCTCC
>JALVDN010000142.1 GCA_027008965.1 Flavobacteriales bacterium
ATCATCATGAACAATCCTACTAACACAGTGACGGCATACCAACCCAATCCAACCATCAAATCCCAATTTCCTCCGGTATTGACAATCATGGCTGCCAACAGGGCAAAAACCGCGTAGGGTGCAGTGAGCATAATCAAATCTACCATTTTGAGAATGATTTCATTGAAAGCATCAAAAAAATCTTTGACCGGTTGGATTTGATGAAAAGGAAGAAGAATCATAGTGATTCCAAGCAGTACGGCGAAAAAAATCACTTGAAGCATCAGCCGGTTATCGGTCATGGCTTTGAAAACATTATCGGGGACCATGTCCACCAAAAATTGCAAGTGGGGTTTTTCTTTTTGTTCCAAAGCCGTTTCTATGCGTTTTTGAATTTTTTGATGGGAGGCAAAACTTTGTTCAAGTTGTGCCACGGTTTCCTGTTTTATTTTGGAATAAGGTTGAATGGTGTTCACCAAAACAAGACCGATGGAAATAGCCGTGACGGTGGTGAGAATATACCAACCGAAAGTGCGAACGCCGATATTTTTAAATTGTAAAATATCTTTTAAATCTGAAATTCCTTTGACCAACGAAGCCAAAATAAGGGGGATGGCAATCATTTTGAGTAAGCGTACAAAAATATCTCCCCAAGGTTGAATCCAGTGATAGGTGATGTTTTTTCCCCAGGATACTTGTAGCAACAAAACACCTGCTAACACTCCGGCCAGCATGCCGATCAGAATTTTCCAATGGAGCGGAAGATTTTTCCAATGATTTATCATGGTTGATTTATTTTTTGAAGCAGGAACATATCGGCAAGCACCAAAGCAGTCATAGCTTCAACAATGGGCACAGCCCGCGGAACCACACAAGGGTCATGTCTTCCTTTCCCTTTCAATTGAATGATTTCTCCTTGCCTGTTTATGCTTTGTTGCGGTTGCAATAAGGTGGAAACAGGTTTGAAACCCACACGAAAATAAACCGGCATACCGTTGGAAATTCCGCCTTGAATGCCGCCCGAAAAATTGGTTTTTGTAGTAAAATCTTCGTTGAAGATATCATTGTGTTGTGATCCGAACATTTCGCTTCCTTTGAATCCGCTTCCGTATTCAAAGGCTTTGACGGCGGGGATACTCATCATGGCCGAAGCCAGCCGGGCATGAAGTTTATCAAAAACAGGTTCGCCCCATCCGGGAGGAATGTTTTTTACAACACAAATGATTTGTCCGCCCACCGTGTCACCTTTCTTTTTGGTTTCCAAAATCAATTGTTCAAAAGCTTTGGCCATTTCAGGATCGGAGGTTCTAACGGGATTGGAATCTATTACTTCGGGGTTGGGATTAAAATCAATTTTGTTTAGATGTAAAGGTCCTACTGCATATACATAAGCCGTGATTTGAACTTCCGGAATGAGAGATTTGGCCAAAGTTCCTCCTACAATCCGGGCGGTCGTTTCGCGTGCGGAAGCACGGCCTCCGCCCCGCCAATCGCGTAGTCCGTATTTTTTTTCATAAGTGAAGTCGGCATGTGAAGGACGATAGGCATTTTTTAAATGGGTGTAATCAGCCGACCTGATGTTGGTGTTTTCAATGATAAAAGCAATAGGGGTGCCCAAACTTTTTCCTTCTAAAATGCCGGATAAAAATTTGACTTTATCTTCTTCTTTCCGAGCGGTTGTGATGCGCGATTGACCGGGCCGCCGGCGTTGCAATTGACGATTAATTTCTTCAAAAGGTATTTCCACACCGGCAGGTAAACCGTCCAAAACGCCGCCGATGGCTTCGCCATGCGATTCTCCGAATGTAGTCAATCTCAAAACCCTCCCGAAAGTGTTGGACATGATGCACAATTGATTGGATAAAATTAATGTTTTTTGACGAGAGTGGAACGGAAGGGGGATTATTATGCTTGTTATTTCATATACGGCATTTTTTTGCTTGCATCCTTCATCAGTGCATCTACAAGTCTATGGGGAGTCGTTGTAATACCTCCACTCATCCTGTGATTATAGTTCCAAATTTGTTTTTGTTTGGACTTATCAAAAATACTCAATGAAACACGCACTTCATTTGTAGGGCCGTACATACCGGATAAAAGTCCTACAACAACAGCCGTTTTTTCGGATAGAGGTTTGGATAAATCAAAATTTGATATCAGAATTCCATCCACCCCCAAAACTTCACATAACTCTGCGGGAGACAAGGGTTTTTCAGGATATCCGGCTTTTTTGAGTTTGGCGTTTGTTGTTTCAATATCAACTATCTCAGGGAAAGGTTTTCCTTTAGATTTTCTTTTCAATAACCAAGCATACAACTCCTTTTGAAAATTCAAGGATTCTATTTTTTGCTGTTCTTTCAAAGCTTTTTCGTCTACTTTTTTCTTAACGGTAATGGTTACTTCAGGAGGAAGAATTGCAATGGATTTGTGTTTATGTGCAAGCGTATAAGCATCAGGGCTATAGAATACCTTTGCACAAGATGAAAACAATATTATTACCAATGATATCCGGGTAAATTGTTTAATTATTTTTATCATCTCTAAAGTATTTTTAATATGTTTGACAAAAGTAAATAAATATCTTTAAGTGAAAAAGGATTATAAATCAAGTTTTTGGATTATTCTATATTATATCATTGTCGTATCCGCAGGAAATGATTATTTTTAGGCAAATTAAAAAAAGTTATTATGGGAAAAACAGTTGATATTAAACGGGTTTTAGAACGCTTGGGAATATCTGATATAAATCCAGGCGTGTCAACAGGCACAAAATGGCTGGATACGGAAGGAAAACTGATAGAATCATATTCCCCGGTAGATGGCAAACTGATAGGTAAAGTAAAAAGTGCCGCACGTGATGATTATGAACACGTTGTACAAAAATCGGTTGAGGCATTCAAGGAATGGAGAAAAGTTCCTGCTCCGGTGCGTGCGGAAGTGGTGCGTCAAATCGGTTTGAAATTGAGAGAACATAAAGATGATTTGGGAGCGTTGGTGACCTATGAAATGGGAAAAATTTTGGTAGAAGGAAAAGGCGAGGTGCAAGAAATGATTGATATTTGTGATTTCGCTGTAGGACAAGCTCGAACAATGAATGGAATCAATTTACAATCCGAGCGTCCTGAACACCGTTTGTTTGAGCAATATCAGCCCTTGGGCCCCGTGGGAATTATCACATCCTTCAACTTTCCCGTGGCTGTATGGGCTTGGAATGCCGCTTTGGCCATCACGGCCGGGGATACGGTGATTTGGAAACCGTCTTCCAAAACACCTCTTACAGCCGTGGCTACACACAACATCATTCAGGATGTTTTAAAAGCAAACGATGTTCCGGAAGGCGTATTCAATTTAGTGGTGGCGCGCTCCTCCGTGATGGGAGAT
>JALVDN010000143.1 GCA_027008965.1 Flavobacteriales bacterium
TACTTGTTCAGATCTTTTGATGAGATGCCGGAACATGAGCGTTTGGCCGTTCAAATGAGCAAAGGGCGGGTTTTGGATGTGGGAGCAGGAAGCGGAGTGCACGCATTGGAACTTCAAAAAAGAGGGCATGAAGTTGTTGCATTGGATATTTCACCCGGAGCTTTTGAGACGATGAAAAAATCCGGGGTGAAAAAACCGGTTCTAAGTGATATTTTTTCCTGGTCACCTGAAAAGAAATTTGATACCATACTTTTGTTGATGAATGGAGCGGGTATGGCCGGAAAAGCTGAATATTTACCGGTTTTACTCAAAAAATTAGAGTTTTTAATTCATCCCGGAGGAAAAATAATGGTGCATACTTCGGATATAAGTTATTTATATGATGCATATCAGCTTGAGTTTCCCCGGAATGAATACTATGGCAATGTGATGTTTTATATCAAATATAAAGGCGAATGTGAATATTTTCCATGGACTTATGTGGATTTAAACACCTTTTCTTATTTTGCAGCGCAAACGGGATTTACTACAAATGTTTTGTATAACCGGGACAATGATGTGCTGTTACAATTAAGTAAATAAGTTAAAATGAAAAAGCAAAATTATTTTACGGGACGATGGAAAGCTGTAGGTTATGTTTTTACAGGTATGGGAAAAGTGCTCCGGTCCGAACACAGCATTTGGGCGCAATGGGGTTTTTTTATGCTTAACTTGATGATTGCATATTATTTGGATTATGTTTTATGGGAATGGATTGTTACCATACTGGGATGGGGTATGATTTTTACGGCCGAAACTTTGAATACGGCCATTGAAAAGCTGGCCGATGTGGTTTCACCGGAATATCATCCCGGAATCGGCGATGTGAAAGATATTTCGGCGGGAGCCGTGGGTTGGGCCGCCTTTACGGTTTTAATAATTTTTATAACTTTATTATTTAAACATATATAGTTTTTCATAGAATATGAATTCATACTATTTTATTCTGGCACTAAGTTTACTTGTAATTTTCTCCTATTTCTTTGATTTGGCTTCAAAAAAATTGAGGATACCTTCGGTTATTTTGCTCATCGGAACAGGCATCATGATTCATTATGTGGCACGGATAGAAGGTTGGCAAATACCCGACTTGAATATCACCGTTAGTGTTTTGGGTTTGATAGGCTTGCTCTTGATTGTGCTTGAAGCCGCCCTCGATTTGAAAATCACCCGGAAGAAACTTCCTTTGATCATCCGGGCTTTCTTTACGGCATTGCTCATTCTGTTAGCCACATCGTTTGCCATAGCCGGTATTTTTTTCTATCTGGGATTAACCGACGATTTCTATATAGCCTATCTTAATGCTATTCCGCTTTCGGTGGTGAGTAGTGCTATCATGATACCGAGTGTGATGAATTTAGACGAGGAAAAAAAAGAATTTTTAATTTATGAATCCACTTTCAGTGACATTCTCGGTATTTTGATTTTTGATATTGTTCTACAAATGGGGCATGGGGGAACCGAGGTTTTTAAAAAAGTCTCTCTGGGTTTATTGGCCACCCTATTAATTTCTTTGCTTGTAGGTTATGTTTTGATTTTCCTTTTTGAAAATATCAAATCCAAAGTAAAATTCTTTTTGTTTCTATCAATTCTAACCGCTTTGTTTGTAACCGGGAAAATACTTCATTTATCTTCGCTCATCATCATATTGATTTTCGGTTTGATGTTGGAGAACTACAATATTTTCTTCCGCGGCTTTTTGAAAAAAATCTATTTCCCCGATAAGATTGAAACCGTACGCGAGCAATTTAAACTCATCACTTTTGAAACCGCCTTTCTCATTCGTACGTTTTTCTTTGTGGTGTTCGGTATGACCATTGATGTTTTGGGATTATTTCATACGCGTGTAATCATATTGGGAACTTTGATTTTGATTTTGACCTATTTCGTAAGGTTTATCAATTTGAAACTCTTGTATCACAGCCGAAGTATTTTTCCAGAAGTGCTCATGGCGCCGAGAGGGCTCATCACTGTATTATTATACTTCAAAATTCCTGATCATTTGAAACTTCCGGAATTTAAAGAGATAATATCTTTTGTGATTTTAGGTTCGGCTTTTTTAATGATGATAGGTTTATTGGTGTCGGGGAGAAAAACTTCCGAAGAAGAGTTTCAATTTATGGAAGATGCCGACAGGGGGGGATATGGAGAAGATTACGGTTTATTGGAAAAATGGACACATCAACAATCTGAATCATATCCAAAAGAATGAAAGAACTGGCCTTGATGCGACATGGTAAATCGGCATGGGACAAACCTTATCAAACCGATAAGGAAAGACCACTTAAAGCCAAGGGGAAAAAACGAACGAAAAAAATAGCCCGCTTCCTGCGTGAAAAAAATTTTATCCCCGAGCTGATTGTTTCAAGTGATGCTACACGTGCCATTCAAACCGCCAAAGTCATCCGGAAAGAACTTGGAATTTCTGCCGATATAAAAATAGAACCGTTGATTTATTCGGGTGATGAAGAAGATGTGCTTCACATCATTTATGGATTGGACAATTCCGTTAACCGGGTTTTGATCATCGGTCATAATCCCGATTTCACCGAACTGGTCAACGAATTTTCCGATGAGCCCGTTTTTCATTTGCCCACCTCCGGAACATTGGCGGTGCGATTTCATACGGATAAATGGGAAAACATTCCTTTAGCCAAAAAGGAAACTTTGTTTTTTATAACTCCTAAAATGTTATAATTCAAGGTTGATATAAAAATGAAATGCTGACAGTCTTGAAGAGGAAGATCTATTTTTCTTCAAAATGGTTTCCAACCTTTTTCATCAATTCTTCCCATTGACCGGATCGTTTAAAAATTTCTTCAACAAATTCCCTGAAAGCACCTTCTCCGCCTTTATGCTCGGTAATATAATCTACCATCAATTTGATGTACTCCGGAGCTTGAGCGGGAGCGGCCGTAAAACCGGCATGTCTGAATATACCCATATCATTCACATCATCACCTATATATGCTACTTCTTCCCAATCCACATTCAATTCATGCAACAAATTTTCTAAAACGTTCAATTTGTTTTTTACACCCAGAAAAACATATTCTATTTTTAATTTCTCAGTTCGTTTGCGCGTGATTTCCGTAAGTTCGCCTGAAAGTACAACCACCGGAATACCCATTAACTTGGCAAAGAAAACGCCTGCACTGTCCGACGTGTTAAATCTTCTCATAACATCGCCTTCGGCTGAATAATACATGCTCCCGTCGGTCCACACACCGTCAATGTCCGTAACAATAAGTTTAGGTAGTTTTTTCATGTTGTTATTCAATTGAATCCGGATAGATAATTTCGTTTACCGGAATGGTTTTTTTTACTTTCTTCCCAATCACCATGTGCCGGTCACGCCATTTAAAACCATCCCCCGGTGATAATAAATGTATATCTTCTTCGGAGATGATTTCACCGGGATGTAACGTCCGTTTTGAGGCAATGCTTCTTTCCAGTTTAATTCTAGTTTGTTCAATTCCCGGTGCAATATAAATATCTTCTTCCCCCAGCCATTTTTCCAAAAGGCGTAAATCTCTTATCATGCGGTTTACACCATCTGGGCCAAGCGAGCCTGCCTGATCGGTTCCTTTCATCCTGCGATCAATGGTGACGTGTTTTTCAATGATTTTGGCGCCCATGGCGGCCGCCGCTAAAGGTGCGGCAATGCCTATGGTATGATCCGAAAACCCGATAATATATTGCGGATAATGTTTTTGCAAGTATGTGATACTGCGTAGATTGACATTTTCCGGACGGGTGGGATATTCCGATGTACAATGCAGAATGGCTATCTTTTCATGGTGTTTGACAATCACCTCCAAAGCTTCATCCAGTTCTCTTTTTCCGGCCATTCCGGTAGAAAGAATAATGGGGATTTTGGTTTCGGCCAAAGCCTCCAATAAAGGCAGGTTGGTCAAATCACGGCTGGCTACTTTTAAAAAATCAGGAGTGAATAATTTTAAAATGCTCATGGCACCGGGCGAAGTGATGGTTTCAATGAAATCCACACCGTAGTTTTCCTTGGCATATTTGTAAATTTCAAAATGCTCTTCGTCAGACAATTCCAAATAAGCCCGGTGTTCGCCGTATGTTTTCCCGAATGCGTGCGGACTGTCATAAGGTTTATTCATGGCTGAAGCCGAAAGTTCCTCCGTCAGATCTCTTTTGGTGAGTTTGATGGCGTCTATAGGGTCCAGTTGCAGGCCGAATAATTCTTCCCGGATGGGGCGGGTGACCATGTCCACAATCAATTTGGCAATATCCACCGAACCATTGTGGTTTTGTCCTATCTCTCCGATGATATATGTCCGGTCACTATTTTTTATTTCTTTCCATTTCATCTTGCATCTTTTTTAGCCATGACGCATTTTTTTGTATCTCCGAAATTAAGAAATAAATATCATCCGGATGATCACTTGATTTCCACCATGTATAAATTTTTTTCAAAAGTTCAAAATCCTGCTTTGTATCCAAGGTTAAACGATAATTTTTTTTCTGCAATTCATGCGGTATGGAAAACCAATGAAGATGAAATTTTTCCGGATGTAAATAAATATAATTTGTCACATGCTCCCTGTAAAAAACATCTTGCGTTTCGACTGCTATTTTTTCCAAAGCTTTCAAGGTTACAAATTCGGCAAACAGTCCGGTGTGTGAAAGGATGGCCGGTGTCCCGTCATCAAATTTGTAAGAAGCATAATCCGTCTCCGGAGGAAGACTTTCCAAAAAAGGTTTGATAAATCGGGGTTCCAGGAAAGGATTATCCGCATTGATTCTGACCATACGGTCGTATCCATAGGTTATGGCGGCCTCCGTAAATCTTTTCAGTACATCCATTTCGCTTCCGCGGAAAGATTTGATTTCATAGCGCTTGGCTATTTGTTCTAATAGGTTGTCATCGGATGAAGTAGTAGTGGCTAAAATGATATTTTCTTTTCCAAAATGATTTTCCAATCGTTCAATCAAAAGTTCCGTTACACTTTTATCTTTATAAAAAGGTAAAACGGTTTTTTTAGGAAAACGAGATGATCCTGTACGTGCTTGGATGATAAAGGCGGTTTTCATATCTCAGGAAACAGACTGCTTGGTTTCGTCGCTCACAATTTTTCCGTCAAAAAGTTTGATAAGACGCTTGCTGTGTTCTGCAATATCAGGTTCATGTGTTACTAATATAATGGTATTTCCTTCGGCATGTAACCGGTCAAAAAGCCGCATGATTTCCTCAGACGATTTACTATCCAAATTCCCCGTAGGTTCATCGGCTAAAATGAGAGAAGGATTATTCACTAATGCACGGGCAATGGCCACTCTTTGTCTTTGGCCGCCCGATAGTTGATTGGGTTTATGATCCAGCCGGTCTCCCAAACCCACGCTTTTCAAAGCCTCTTCGGCCCGTTGCATACGTTCTTTTTTGGGGATGCCGGCATAAACCAAAGGCAATGCCACATTTTCCAACGCGGTGAGTTTGGGTAGCAAATTAAAAGTTTGAAAAACAAATCCT
Organism: Flavobacteriales bacterium; assembly: GCA_027008965.1. Classification (GTDB taxonomy): domain Bacteria; phylum Bacteroidota; class Bacteroidia; order Flavobacteriales; family Flavobacteriaceae; genus JAADED01. Next base: position 5,540 of record JALVDN010000143.1, read on the forward strand.
ATTTCTTTATTTCTAATTTCCGCCAATTCATCATCTTCCATTTCACTCACATTGGAACCTTTCAAATAATAAGTTCCCGAAGTGGGTGTATCCAAAGCACCGATGATATTCATCAGCGTGGATTTTCCGCTTCCCGATGGTCCCATCAAGGCAACATATTCTCCTTGATGTATATCTAAATCTATATTTCGCAAAGCATGAACTTCCGTTTCACCCATTTGATAGATTTTTGAAATATTTTTCAGGTCGATAATTTTGTCAGTGTTCATAACTAAAAACATTTTTCAGCAGGTGTTCCGCTTGCGCTTGATAATCAAAATCTTTATGCCAAAAATCCGCTCCTTTGGCCTTGTAATATTTTTCAGCAATGGAGTTGCCTTTTTGAATGATATATTCCAAGGCTTCCAAAATAGTATCCACTTCCTCATCAGACATGGTGGGATGTATGGAGATGCGTGTCCAGCCCGGCTTGCATTCGGGATGGCCTTGAGTGATTTCTTTTCTTAACTCGGCCGATTTTTGCTTGTCAAGTCCCAATAGATAATGACCGTATGTTCCGGCACATGAACATCCGCCCCTGGATTGAATGCCAAACATATCATTGAGTAGCCTTATCATTAAACCGTAACGCATTTTATCATTTAAAAACGATATCACACCCAATCGTTTTTTGTGTCTTCCTTCCAAAACTTTTATACCCGGAATACTTTCCATCCCCGATAGTAATTTCCCCAAAATTTCTTCTTCACGCGCCCTGATTTTATCCGTTCCCATTTGTTCTTTTAATTGAATAGCCAATGCTGTTTTAATCATCTGTAAAAATCCGGGGGTTCCACCATCTTCCCTGATTTCAGGGTTATCAAAATATTCACGACCTTCCCACGGGTCGGTCCAAATCACCGTTCCTCCCCCGGGATGATCGGGAATGCGGTTTTGATATAATTTCTTTTTCATTACTAAGATACCTCCTGTGCCGGGACCACCGAGAAATTTATGCGGTGAAAAAGTTACGGCATCCGGTATTTTTTCTTCCGGCAATCCTGATAAATGAATATCCACATAAGGGGCCGAGCAGGCATAATCCAAAAAAGACAATCCGCCATAGCGATGAATCATTTCCGTCATCTGATGAACCGGAGGTTCAAGGCCGGTCACATTGGAACAAGCAGTTAAGGCCAATATCAAAGGACGGTCTTGATATTTTTTCAATAAGTCCTCAAAAGCGTTCAAGTCCGGGAAACCATCTTCTCCATAAGGAATCACAACCACATCGGCCAATGTTTCCAACCAGGAAGTATGATTGGAATGATGCTCCATGTGGCTTACAAAAACCACCGGAATTTTATCTAAACTTTGCCTAATTTGCTCGCGATATTTCTCGTGCACTTTCAGTCCTAAAAGACGTTGCAGTTTGTTCACCGCCGAGGTCATTCCATAACCTGCCTGAATCAAAATCCAATAATCATCGGCTTGCAAGTGTTCCTTGACTCTTTCCTGGGCTTGATGATAAGCCTGTGTCATAATCATCCCCGTAAACGATGTTTCGGAGTGTGTATTGGCCACATAAGGTCCAAGTAATTCCGAAATTTTCTTTTCAATGGGGGCATATAGCCTTCCGCTTGCCGTCCAGTCGGCATATATCAATTTCTTGTTTCCGAACGGAGTGGGAATATTGGTGTCAATGCCAACAATTTGTTTTCTGAACGTATCAAAATAGGACGACAAACATTCGGTTTCCACAGGATTCATGTCAGATAAATTTTTGAATTTCTCGGATGGTTTTTTCGGCTATTTCTTTAGCTTCGTCCGGCGTTTGGGCCTCTACATAAATGCGTATAATAGGTTCGGTGTTGGATTTTCGCAAATGTATCCAATAATCGGGATAATCCAGTTTCACTCCGTCTTCCCGGTTGGTTTTGGCATCCAAATGACGCAATGCAAAACTGTCCAAAATTCCGTCTATGTTCATGCCCGGTTGAAGTTGAATTTTTTCCTTGGCCATGAAATACTGCGGATAACTTTTCTTCAATCCGGATAAACTTATATTGCGTTCAGCCAGTAGGTTCAAAATCAATGCAATGCCCAGCAAAGCATCACGGCCGTAATGTAATTCCGGATAAATCACTCCGCCGTTTCCTTCTCCGCCGATAACGGCTCCGGTTTCTTTCATTTTTTTGACCACATTCACTTCGCCTACCGCTGAAGCAAAATATTTTTGTCCGTATTTTTTTGTGATATCCCGCAAAGCCCTTGTAGAGGATAAATTAGAAACGGTGGGTCCGGGTGTTTTGCTCAAAATAAAATCCGCTGCCGCAACCAAGGTATATTCTTCACCAAACATTTTCCCCTGTTCATCAATCAAAGCAAGACGGTCCACATCTGGGTCTACCACAACGCCCAAATCCGCTCCCGTTTCCTTTACTTTTTTCATAATATCGCCCAAATTCTTTTCCAACGGCTCCGGATTGTGAGGAAATTGCCCGGTCGGTTCACAGTACATGCACTCATAAGAAACGTCCAAAGCATCCAAAAGCATGGGCACGGCTATACCGCCTGTAGAATGAACTGCATCCACCACAACATGAAATCCACGCGCCTTGATTTTCTCCACATCAATTACGGGCAACTGTAAAATAGCATCAATATGTTCACGGATATAACCACCCGGATAATCTTCAATACTTCCCAAATGCCAAACATCGGCAAAATAAAAGTCTTCACGCTCCACCAACGCCAAAATTTCCCTTCCCGTTTCGGCCGAAATAAATTCGCCGTTTTCATCCAACATTTTCAAAGCATTCCACTCCACCGGATTATGACTGGCCGTCAAAATGATTCCTCCGTCCGCTTCCAAACCTTTCACCGCCATCTCCACCGAAGGCGTGGTGGATAAATCCAAATCCTTCACATGCACCCCCATGCCCGTGAGCCCCGAAACCACCGCCTTTTTAATCATTTCACCCGACATCCTCGCATCACGTCCCAGCACCACCACGGGTCTTTTCTTACCCGATTTTTTCATCAACACACGTGCATAAGCCGAAGCAAATTTCAAGGCATCGAGCGGAGTCAGGTTCTCTCCCGCTTCACCCCCAATGGTTCCTCTGATTCCTGAAATACTTTTGATGAGCGTCATACGGTTTGTTTCATGCGTTTAAAGTTAATCATTTTTTTAGTTTTGTTTTTCTTGGGCGCCTGCCCGCACGCATTCACACATGCCACATCCTTTCGCATGCGCTTATGCTGTGGCGTGCTCATGCGCCGGGCACCGGGCTGTCCGCTTGAATTCGGCTCGGGCAAGCCGGTTTTTCCAAAAAAGTCGGCGGGTAAGTCTCCTCGTCAAAGCTCGGAGCCTTCCCGCCTCCGGAAAAACAAGACTTCCCCTTCGCCTCATACCGCTCCCATCCCTGGCGCAAAACAGAAAAAACAAAGTTTTCTGTCACTTCAAACGTATGTGAAAAATCCCGTTTAAATGAAAATTGTCCGGAAATTTTTCATGCATTGAGAATAGATTGTGCTTGGAAATTCCCGAAGGTGAGGAGGAGACACCTCAGGTGGCTCCGACGCCTGCGCAGCAAGACAAGGCGGCGTGAGGAAAACCGAAGGGTATCCGCCGAAGGCTTGCGAGCACTCGAGGGAAAACAAGTGTGGAATCAGGATGCAGACTTTTAGAAAGCGCAGGTTTCCCGAGCCGACCGACAAGACCGGAGCCCGGAGCAAAACGAAGGGCGGAGGGCTTGGAGGCGCACGGAGCAAGACGCACTCCGGAACGGTAGCGGAGGCGTGACGGCTTGCGGAGTGGCGGAGCGAAACGCCCGCAGGGCGGTTCACGGAGACAAAGCTCAAACAAGCGATAGCATAGGTTGGGCAAAACTATAAAAATGAAATGTTGAAGCGTGTGTAAGCTCTTACTTAATCAAAAAATTCCTCCTCCTTTGTTTTTTTAGCAAAATATTTTCGCCATAAACTTTCCATATAGCATGCCGCACAAAAATTCAAAACCACTTCAAATAAAACGGCAGTCAAAAAGATGATAGCGATGACGGTTGCCCAAGTATGAGCATTCCATAAAAGAGCAATACTCAACATAAAGGAAAACATCAATCCCACTTTGGCAGCAAAGGCCTTGGATTTAGCATCAATTTCCTTGGGTTGAATTTGAAGCGTTTTCAAAACAAAATTCAAAATTTTACATACAAAACTATATTCAATACCAAAAAACACCCTAATGGCAAAATCAATGGTGATGATATAAATGGGTACTTTCCAACCGAAAAAGAGGAAAGTAAATAAGAATATCGCAATAACAGACGAATAAAATTTAATCAAATAAACATTGACTTTTTTATATCCGACGGGACAAGCTTGTTGGTTCATTGTTTTTAAATTTATATGTAACAAAGATAACAAAATTTCAATTCCCGTGCAATTCTTATCTTTGTAAAAATGAAGCAAGCAGAAGAAAAAGTCATATTGGTGGATGAAAATAGCTTTCCGGTTTTAAAAAATGATCCTAAGAATTTGTTCTTTTGATACAAGGAGAAAAACTAATTTTACAATAATTCATCATTTTCAAGTTGGTTGCCAAATATAATTAATCGGGTTTTACGATTATGTTAATAGGATCACTATTCTCGCAATCAATGATATCATTATTCGTTTCCAACAGGGTGTTGTTATAATATAATTCACTAATAAAACGTGAATTTTCTTTCTTTTTCCAGCGGGCATAAATCGTATCGGTAGTTAGGCTACCCAATTCCAAATAGGTTATGCCAGCTCGATCGGGATTGCCATTAATTTCAATGTGAAAATAATTTACACCTTGATATACACCGTGAATAACATTTAAATTTCTTCCCTCCGGAGTATATGCTCGTATTTGATCAACTGTTAAGTGTCCTGGTATATTTTCGTTAAAAATATCATTTCCTTCATCATTAAAAAATCTAAATTCTTTCATACCACAAACCAAAGTGCAATTTGGCTTATGGCAATTTATTGCCAAAAAAGGGATGAATAACAATAGTAATATGAATTTTTTTCTCATCATTGTATGGAATTATTAGGAACATCACATTTATCATCAGACATTAAAATATAACCTTTAGGATTTAATTCAAATAAATATAGCAATTTATTAAAGATAACAAAATTTCAATTCCCGTGCAATTCTTACCTTTGTAAAAATGAAGCAAGCCGAAGAAAAAGTCATATTGGTGGATGAAAATGACCATCCGGTGGGATTGATGCCCAAAATGGAAGCCCATCAAAAAGGACTTCTGCACAGGGCGTTTTCGGTTTTTATTTTGGATGACCGGGGAAGATTATTGTTGCAACAACGTGCCGCACATAAATATCATTCACCGGCTTTGTGGACCAACACGGTTTGCAGTCATCCACGCCCGGGCGAAGGAAATATTGAAGCGGGCATCCGCCGTTTAAAGGAAGAAATGGGCTTTTCGGCTCCTTTACAGGAAGTCTTTTCTTTCATTTACAAAGCAGAGTTTGATAACGGACTGACCGAACATGAATTGGATCATGTGCTCATTGGTAAATTCAACGGAAAGGTTCAGCCCAATCCGGAAGAGGTAATGGATTACAAATGGGTTTATCTGTCCGAACTTGTTGAAGAAATTCAAAAAAATCCCGGGCATTTCACCGCATGGTTTAAAATCATTTTTGAAAAATCACTCCCCAAACTTCTTCAAGCGGTTGTAAGCCTCTATCCGGATATGACTTTATCCTTTGAACCTGTTTTTGTGGAAAAACCTTGGGGAAGTGATAAACTGAAAAAAGTTTTGCATAAAAATATTCCTTCACCACACACAGGTGAAAGCTGGGAGATTTCAGCCGTTCCCGGAAAATCCACAAAGGTCTCCGACGGTGTTTTTAAAGGTTTCACCTTGGAATTTCTTTGGCAACATTTGGATGATAACTTTTTCGGGTCAAGCCGGAAAAAACATTCTGCCTTTCCGTTACTTATCAAATACATTGACGCCGCAGACGACTTATCCGTTCAAGTCCATCCCGGCGATGATGTTGCCATGAAAAAACACAATTCGTTCGGCAAAAACGAAACCTGGCAAATCATTGAAGCGGATGAAGGTGCCGCACTTTATATAGGTTTAAAACCGGGCATAACCGAAGAAAACTATTTAAAACTTCTTGAAAAGGGAACGCTTGAACAAATTTTAAATAAAATCCCCGTAAAACCCGGTGATTGGTTTTATATTCCCGCCGGTACGGTACATGCCATCGGCAAAGGAGTGCTCCTGGCAGAAATTCAACAAAGTTCCGATATCACCTATCGCATTTTCGA
>JALVDN010000144.1 GCA_027008965.1 Flavobacteriales bacterium
TCTGTTCTCTTTGCTCACGGGCTTCACGAAGCATTTGCTCATTATCGGATTTGAGCTTCATCATTTCGGCCTGCACACGCTCGGCTTCAGTAAGCGCCTCTTCAATGGATTTCTCACGTTCTTTAATGGCATTCAAAATAGGTTTCCATCCGAATTTGGTCAACAAGAAAAAGAAAACCAAAAAGAAAAGCGTCATCCAAAAAATCAGCGTTTCGGGAGAAGTTAAGTTCATAACTTATTCTTTTTTTATATTTTTACTTTATTCATTTCAATCAAAAAGAAAACCCGCAACCAATCGTTGCCGGGTTTTCGGTTTTTTCAGCTTACTTAATCATCGCCACAACAACCGCGAAAAGGGCAACCCCTTCCACCAATGCGGCGGCAATAAGCATAGCCGTTTGAATTTTTCCGGCAAATTCAGGTTGACGTGCCATCGCTTCGGTAGCCGAAGCACCGATTTTACCGATTCCGATACCTGCTCCGATGGCGGCCAATCCTGCGCCGATTCCTGCTAATGATCCCATAATTATATGTATTTAATGGTTAATGTTATTATTTTAATGTGATGTTTCATGCGCATGTTCTTCATGTTCTTCCACAGCCAAACCAATAAACAAGGCCGACAATATCGTAAAGATGTATGCCTGAATAAAGGCAACCATCAACTCAATGAAACTCATAAATATCACAAAGAAGGCCGAAACGGGCGAAACCGCCAACGACCCGAAAATGAAAATCAACGCCACCAAACTGATGATGATGGTATGGCCGGCCAAAATATTGGCAAACAAACGCACCATCAACGCAAACGGCTTGGTGAACATTCCTAATATCTCAATAGGCACCATGATGGGCCACAAAGCCTTGGGTACATCCGGAGCCAAAATGTGTTTCCAATAATGCTTGTTACCACTGAGCGTAGTGATGATAAAAGTGAAAGTAGCCAAAACAAATGTCACCAAAATATTTCCCGTGATATTGTGTCCGAAAGGCGCAAAGGGTATTAAACCTATTAAATTACTGAATAGAATAAAGAAAAACACCGTCAACAAATAAGGCATATATTTTTCATACTTGTCTTTTCCAATATTCGGAATGGCCACATCATCACGTATAAAAATAATGATAGGCTCCAGGAATGAAGCCAAACCTTTTGGAAGTTTTTTGGGATTGTTATAACCCTTCACAGTGTAATACAACACAACAAACAATAACACAAAAACAAAGAAAATGGCCACCACATTGCGGGTGATGGAAAAATCCAACGGCCTTGAATCAAAATCAAAAACCGACGGATGATCATGCCCGCCCACTTTGTCGGCATAGTAAATCACTTCATGAATACGCACAAACTTATTGCCTTTATCATCTGTCACCACTACCCTGCCCTCATTGTCGCCTTGAAAAGCCTTTGAAGAAAAAACACTCAAGCCTTTATCGGTCCACAAAATCACGGGCAAATGGATGGTTTTATGAATAAACGGAAGTTCAAAAAGATAATCATGTGAGTCAGAAAGGTGATGCGCCACCAATTTCCCCGTATCAAAACCTTCTTCCTGCTTTTCGGTGTGTTCTCCGGATTTATCCGGCTCATGTCCATGCTGCGCCGAAACATTCCCCCATACCAATATCAACCAAGCGAGTATAAAAATTTTCTTCATGTGCATGATTAAAAACTCCGTGCAAAAATACACTTTCTTATTTATAAAACAAAGCCTTGACGGATTGATTTTTTCACACATGATTCACTCTTATTCTGGCCTGATCCCATGGTCATTATTTTAGTGGATTTATTTTTTGGGGCGCCTGCCCGCACGGGTTCGTCTTTAGGCGGGTGCTTCGTGACGAAGGAGCGCACTCGCACCCGCCAAGTCTCACAGCGTTGCATCAAGCATCCGGCAATCACAACAAACCTTGGTCACTACCCGAATAACTTCAACTTATATAACATCCGATGCTTGATGCAACGCTTAGGCGGGCACCGGGCTGTCCGCTTGAATTCGGCTTGCCCCGGACCGGTTTTTGGCCTGCGCCCAAGCTTGTTGCATGCCGCCGTGCGGTCTCCTCGTCTAAGCTCGGAGCCCGCCCGGACGTCAAAAAAACCAAGGCCCGGGACTTCGCCTCATATCGCTCCCATCCCTGGCGCTTCTTGGCACACAACAAGTTGTGCACGAATGATGAACATCGAACTCCGAATTCTGATTTATGATTTTGGTTCTCCTACTGTAAACATGAAAGGAGTCGTGTCATTTCGACGAATGTAGTGAGGAGAAATCTCTCAAAGGATACAGCATTAGATTTCTCAGTCGTTCACTTCGTTCACTCCTTCGAAATGACATGTAAAATCCAAATAAAATCAGTAGCGCACTGTCATTCCGACGGAGCGAAGCGACGAGGAATCTCATTTTTTCGTTTGGTTTCTATGAGATTTCTCCTCGCTCGTCTTCTACTCGCTCGTTCGAAATGATATCTGAAACCCTAATAAAACAGTAGCACTCTGTCATTCCGAGCGAGTTCCGGCGCATGCCGGAGCGACGAGGAATCTCTTGCTTTATTGAGATTTCTCAGTCGTTGCTTCACAACGCCTTCAAAATGACATGTGGAAAACTCAATAAACTATTTGCTTCGTGTCATTCCGACGGAGCGAAGTGACGAGGAATCTCCGCGCCGGCGGGCGAAGTGGTATCCTTTTGAAGGCGAAAAGCTAATTTTTGTTTGACGGAGGAGGCTCCGAGCCTGATGAGGAGACCTCGCACGGCAATTTACAAAAATGCTTTGAGTCGAAAAAGATTTAAACGGAGCACGCCATAAGGCGCCCTGAAAAATTTTATAAAATGTATATAATGATTATTTTACTAAAAATTGAATATATTTGTTATAAAATTAAGTATTAGTTATGAAAAGAACTTTTGGATTCATTTTACTGGGATTTCTTATGGTATGGAGTTCGGGTTGTAAGAAACAAAACACTTGTACGCCCGAGCCACCAAGAGCAGTAGGAACTTGGAAAGCTATAGAACATAAAATTTCCGGAGTGGTCCAAGACCCTTCCGACCCCTTAACAGCTTGCTTGCTACAGAGTGAAATAATCCTGGAAGAAAACGGAACGGGTATTTTTGAATTTCATACGGATGAGCCGGGGACTTGTGTATCGATACCCGTTGTGATTGAGTCATGGGCGGAAAATTTAGAAAAACAAAGGTTGTTTATTAACCTTTCGGCAGACGGCGAAGAAATTGCTTTTGCTTTGGAATATTTGGATAAAACGCATCTTTTGTTTGCCATACCGGAAGAAGACGCTTCATTGAAGTTTGAAAAACAATAAGGATCACGGAATCCAT
>JALVDN010000145.1 GCA_027008965.1 Flavobacteriales bacterium
AATATTGCAACTATATTAGGGCTGAAACAATATCAACTATACGATACAACAACACATTTGGGAAAATGGCTTCAAACAAAAAATGTGGTAGAAAAAATTGGAAATTTTCTTTTTGTTCACGGTGGTATTAGTCCGGATTTGGTAGATAGTAAAATGGGGATAGCCGAAATAAACGAAATTGCAAAAGAAAATTATCTAATTCCGTATTTCCCAAAACGAAACCGACCTGAAAATGAGCAATTAATTTTAAACCCGGAAACAAGTCCGTATTGGTATCGTGGATACTTTAAAGATGATTTATCCCAAAATGAAATAGACAAAATAACCAATTATTATAAATGTTCACAAATTATTGTGGGACACACCGTTCAAAAGGAAGTAAGTAAATTTTATAACGGAAAAATTATCGGAATAGATGTAAAACACCCGAAAGACTATTACAAATATTTTCCTAAGTTACATTTACAAGGATTGTTAATTGATAATAACAAGTTTTACAGAATAGATGATAAAGGAAAACAAACGGAAATGTGAATAAAACGAGTAAATTCAACAATTTTGCAATACTGAAATAGTACGGATAATTCCGCCACTACTCATACACACGGCCGTTCATGCACATTCGCCCTTCGGGCGACCGAAATCCCTGCGTTTCGCCTTGGACAGAGTTCCCGGTATTTTGACCTGCTAAATCAAATTGCTTTTTTATTTTTGCCCTATGAAACCGAATCCGTATTTGGAACTTGACCTGAAAAAAATAGAACGGCTGGGCAAAATCAGGGAAAATGAAAATGTGAGGTTCAGATCATTCCTCAAAGGCTTTGACGATAATAAGATAGATCCGATTGTCCACCGGCTGAACGAAGAAATTTCAGCACAAATTGATTGCACCGAATGTGGGAATTGTTGCAAAGTAATGAGACCGCGAACGGGAGCGCACGATATTGAAAGATTGGCCGGCAGGCTGGGCCTTTCAAAATCACAAGTGATTGAGCGTTACTTGGAACCCTATGACAATGAACTTTATATCGACCAAATCCCTTGCCCTTTTCTCAAAGATAACAAATGTACCGTCTATGAAGACCGTCCCGACGATTGCCGGTCGTATCCGCATTTGCATAAGCCCCATTTTATTTCAAGAATGTGGAGCGTGATCGATAATTATTCCATCTGTCCCATTGTGTTTAATGTTGTTGAACGCTTGAAAGACGAGCTTGGTTTCAGGAGATAATATCTTGGATATTTGCCTGTAAAATTTTTAAATCCCGGGCTTGTCAAAACACATGTAACGCGCCAGGGATGGGAGCGATATGAGGCGAAGGGGAAGACGAGTGTTTTTGTGCTTGCGAGGAGGCTTGGAGCGAAGGCGACAAGACCCCGCAGCAAGCGAAACAAAAACCGGCTTGCCCGAGCCGAATTCAAGCGGACAGCCCGGTGCCCGCCGGGTGAGACTTGGCGGTTGCAAGTGCGCTCCGTCGTCACGAAGCAACCGCCCAAAGCCGAACCCGTGCGGGCAGGCGCCCTGAAAAATGAAATGATCATCTCTCTCCAACGAATGTTAAAAGTTTAACAAATTATCCCGAACTTTGCGGTATGAAAATAGGAAAACTTGACTTGGGTGATTTTCCGGTTTTTCTGGCACCTATGGAGGATGTGAGCGATCCGCCTTTTCGTAAACTTTGCCGTAAGCTGGGCGCAGATATGGTTTTTACGGAGTTTATTTCCACCGAAGGTTTGATCCGTGATGCCGAAAAATCGGTGAAAAAATTGGATGTGTATGATGAAGAGCGTCCGGTGGGTATTCAGATTTTCGGTCATCATTTGGACAGTATGCTTTATGCGTTGCGGATCATTGAAAAAGCACAACCGGACGTGATTGACATCAATTACGGTTGTCCGGTGAAGAAAGTGGTGAATAAAGGCGCAGGTGCGGCTTTTTTGAAAGACCCCGAACGGATGCAGAAATTTACGGCGGAAATTGTGCGCAACACGGATTTTCCGGTGACCGTGAAAACCCGTTTGGGTTGGGATGAAAACAGCATTAACATTGTGGAAGTGGCATTGCGTATGCAAGATGCGGGAGCGAAAGCCATTTTTATTCACGGCCGGACGCGGGCACAAATGTATGGCGGAAAAGCCGATTGGGAAGCCATTGCCCGGGTAAAACAACATCTGGATATGGAAATCCCCGTGGTGGCCAACGGGGATATTGATACGCCTGAAAAAGCCGCCATAATCCGGGATGTTTACGGCTTGGACGGCGCCATGATAGGACGTGGAGCCATAGGAAGTCCGTGGATTTTTAGAAAGATGAAGCATTATTTGCAAACGGGAGAAATTCTGCCCGACCCCAACACAAGTGAACGGGTGGAAATGATTAAAGAATATTTGACGGATGCGGTGCGTTGGAAAGGTGAAAGGCTTGCCATTTTGGAAGCCCGGCGACATTATTCGGGTTATTTCAAAGGTTATCCGGACTTTAGAAAATTCAAAGCCCGCTTGGTGCAAGCCGATTCGTTGAGTGAAATTTTCCATATCTTGGAGGAACTGGAAAAATTCTACGCCAATGAAGTTTTATAAATTTCCCAACTATATCGGAGGTAAAGCCGTTGAATCGAGGCATAGCTTATCTGTTAGGGACAAATTCACGGGTCAAGTTTTAGGCGAAGTTGCTTTGGCGGATGAAAATCAAGTGAATGAAGCGGTTGAAAATGCTATTCGTGCTTTTGACGATTTTAAATACAGCTCGGCCGAAAGAAGAGCGGATATATTACAAATTTTGTATGATATCATTTCATCGGAACGTGACACATTTGCGGAGTTGATCATTAAGGAAGCGGGTAAACCGGCCGGTTATGCCAAGAATGAAATTCGCCGGGCGTTGGACAATTTATCCACCGGCATACGTGAGACCTTAAATTTTGCCGGCAGGATGATTCCGATGGATTATTTGAACGGGAAAGGGAAAACGGCTTATGCCTTGCGGGTTCCTTATGGGCCCGTTTTGGGTATTTCGCCTTTTAATTTTCCGCTCAACCTGGCCTTGCATAAAATCATTCCGGCCATTGCTACAGGCTCGCCGGTAATTTTAAAACCCGCACCGCAAACACCGCTAACCATGATGTTGTTGGCAGAGAAATTACAAGACTATGACCTTCCAAAAGGCATCCTTCAAGTAGTGATGACCGACAATGCAAATGCCGAAAAGTTGGTGAAAAACCCGGCTTTTCAAATTTTCTCTTTCACCGGAAGCGATAAGGTCGGTTGGTATTTGAAATCCATTTCGCCGGCCAAGAAAGTATTTTTGGAAATGGGAGGTAATGCTGCCGTGTATATA
>JALVDN010000146.1 GCA_027008965.1 Flavobacteriales bacterium
GTTTGATAAAAATCTTTGAAAAGAAATGAAATGGATGGCGCATCCGATTGATTCCATAAGCGCATAAAATCTTCCATTCCACCGGGTTTTTGAGTCACGGTTTTTAAATAATCTGATAACAAGGAAAACAAAGTTCTTTTACCTGCATATTTTCCTGCTATTTCCCAACCTATTGCCATTTTGTAAGGTGCGGTGACATTACGGTTAAACAATGAAAGTTTGTCGGCCGGTATATTCAAGGCTTGGTCTTTATTCATACGGGCCATATATTGGTAGGATACTTGGTATTTATAGTTGTATGGCACCCTGAAGAGATGGTAATATTGTAAAAAATCCAGTCCCGGAATACTCCCTGCCATTTTAACGTCCGGGAAATTGTCATACACAAATTGCATGATATAATATTGCCAAATACCGGTGTGAAATGCATAATCTCCACGTAAATCTATATACATATTTCTTCCGGATTGATATAGGATTTGTTTCAAAACATTGATGGATGTTTTAAAATCACCGGGAAAGTTTCCGGCCAAAGGGAGCCAGTCCGCCCCAAAAACCGGATTGGTTTGCAAATCGTGTTTGGTTATAAGAATTCTGTTGGAGTAGGGGAATTTTTTTTCGGTGAGATAGGAATCGATTTTAGATAGGATGGCGGATAATTGAATGGAGTTTTCTTTGAAAATTCCGGATTCCAAAACCCATTGAATATGCTCGGTTTCATATATTTCCCAAGCATGCGGATTTCCCGCAAGGATAATATAATTGTTTTGTTTTTCAAGGAATAAAGTATCTCTGATTTGTTTGATGTTTGCGTTGCTATTCCAGTGAAGATGTGGCACTCCGTAAATTTTTATTCGGGTTTGAACAGGAAAAACCGGGCGGTCTTCCAAATTGGCATGATGATATAACCGCGAAGGAATGCCGGGTTGAAGCAGCCAATCCTTTAAAAAATAACTTTTATTTTTGTGGTTATATCCTATGCCCGTAAATTTTTCAAGCGGTAGTTTCAAGTTATATGAAACCGTCAAAGTGTCGTTTTTTCTAAAAGTTTTATTTAATATAATTCCTTGAATATCAATACTATCCAAAAATTGATAGTGAGGGTTTTTTTTATATCGGTATGAAGATCTGTCTTTTTTATGCGAAAAATGAAATTCAAGCTTATATTTATCTGTTAAAGCTTTGCCCAACGAAGACTTAATGGTGGAATAAGCATTCAAATAATGATAAAACCACAGTGTATCGCCGGCTTGAACCTCCTTTGAAAAAATCAATTCTTGATGAACATAAAAATTTCTTTCGCCCAAGTATTTTATCTCAAAAAATTGCGATGAAAAAGGAGGGAGCTCTTGCTGTGCTTGCAATAATAGTCCCGAAAAAAGTAAAAGACTACTTTTTAATAAAACTGACAGGTAAAAAATTCCCGCTTTTTGAAATGACATAATATATTCCGGGTTTTAAAAACCGAATATAATGTTTTTCGCCTTGATAATTATTAATTTCATCTAAAACTTGTCCTTGCGTATTTATAATTATGAAATCACCTTCTTTGGCTTTTTCTCCCAGGACAATATATTCCGATGAAGGGTTGGGAAATATTTTGATATAATCTACATTTTGTTTCTCAATGTTAAAACGGGCTGAGGTTTCCAAAGTGCAAACCACCGGTAAATGGTCACTCATTTGGTAAAGATTATCCCGCAATGTTTGGGAAAAGTCTCCCGTACAAGCAGGGTCGTTTATTCTTCTATTGAAACAATTACCGTTGTTTCCAAATGCTTTAAAACTTCCGGTTCTATAGGTCAACTCACTTCCCGGTTGAAAAAAATTTTCGGACAATAGAATGAAATCAAACCGGTCGTCCAAACCACCTCCTACAAAATTTCCCGTACTGCTTGAATGAGTTGATTGGGTATGTAAATGCGAAAAGGTGGAATTATTGTGCCAATATCCCGGGTTATCGGCCGGATCTTGTAATACAATTGCATTCGTATTGTCTAAAAGTTCTTGATAAGCGGGTTCATTGGCGTAATATAAGTTCAAGTCACCCGCCAGAACCACATAATGGGACGCAGGAATGTTTTGTAAATCCTGGGTAAAAACATTCACCATGTCCAATCTGTCTTGTTCATTATCAACACCTTGTGATGATTTCAAGTGGGCTACATAAAAATCCATGAAAATCGTATCGCCCGTAACCAATTCATTGGTTTTCAAATAAAAAGTGTAGTGATTGATATCCCGGATGTTTGTAGTGAGATAGGATTGTTCTTGTAAATGCAGTTTGGTGGAATCATAATAAATAAATTGTTGTAAACTTCCGCCATATGAATGGTTATATTCAAATTGTGCTTTTTGATAAGTGGAACGAATGTTTCTCAAAACATTATACAGAATGTCATCTGCCGCCTGTGCGGTTTCCAATTCGCATACGGCAAAAATATCCGGTTGATAGGCATTGACGACTTGTTCCAAATAAGTTTCACGTGAATAATTGGTCCCCGAAGGATAAAACATCAAATTGTATGACATAACACGCAAACTGTCTTGTGCGTTGGAATAAACAAAACTAAAAAACAAGAGAGCTGAAAGAAAACGCTTAAAAATTGGGTCGGAGTTTATATTTTTCATAAAATTCATTGATAATTTTTACCACTTCTTCAACATCATCTGTCACTTTAAAGAGTTCTAAATCTTCCGGAGAAATATTATGATATTTTTCCAGCACCACTTCTTTTAACCATTTTACTAAACCGTTCCAAAATTGACTGTCCACCAAAATAATGGGGAATTTTTCTATCTTTCCGGTTTGAATAAGCGTTAAAGCCTCGAATAATTCATCCAAAGTTCCGTAACCACCGGGAAGAACAACAAATGCTTGCGCATATTTTACAAACATGACTTTCCTAACAAAAAAGTATTTAAAATCAAGCAATTTATCTTTGTCTATATATGGGTTTGGTTCTTGTTCAAAGGGGAGTTCAATATTTAAACCGATAGAGTGTCCATTTGCTTCTTTGGCGCCCAAATTGGCGGCTTCCATAATGCCGGGTCCACCTCCGGTGATAATCCCGTAGCCCTCTTCTGCCAGCCTTTTGGCTATTTTTCGGGCTAACTCATAAGTTTTTGTTCCGGGTTTGGTTCGAGCCGAACCGAAAATAGAAACGGCCGGTCCCAATTTGGACATGGTCTCAAAACCTTCAACAAATTCACTCATGATACGGAATATCTGCCATGTATCGTTAGTTTTTATCTCATTCCAATCTTTTTTCAGTGTCTTATTCATCATTCAATCTTTTTTAATTCAAGTAAAATATGCTAATAATTAGAGAGTCCACTTATTCAAAATAACTCAAAGACATGTCAGGGTCCACTTCTTTCACCGTATAATACATCAATCGAATAAGGTTTTCCACATCGTCTTTATGAACGGTTTCCACCGTGGTGTGCATATAGCGCAGCGGAAGTGAAATGAGGGCCGATGGAACGCCGCCGTTGGAATATGCAAAAGCATCCGTGTCGGTTCCCGTACTGCGTGAAGAAGCCAGCCGTTGAAAAGGAATTTTGTACTTTTTGGCCGTTTGAATGATCAAATCGCGTACCTTATGATGAATAGCCGGAGCATAAGAAATCACAGGGCCTTTTCCTATTTCAATTTCTCCTTCTTTCTTTTTGTCAATCATCGGTGTGGTGGTGTCATGACATACGTCCGTAACAATCACCATATCAGGCTTGATGGTTTCCGTGATCATTTGTGCGCCCCGCAAGCCTATTTCCTCTTGAACAGAGTTGGTGATATACAACCCGAAATCCAATTTATCTTTGTTTTCAGATAATAATCTTCCCACCTCGGCAATCATGAAACCACCCATCCGGTTGTCCAAAGCACGTCCTACATAACGGTTTTTGTTCAAAACAAAAAATTCATCCGGATAGGTGATAACACTTCCCACGTGAATACCCAACTTCTCCACTTCTTCCTTGTTTTTGGCGCCCACATCCACAAAAATATTTTCAATTTTCGGGCATTCTTCTTTACCTTTTAATCTTGTGTGAATGGCCGGCCAACCGAAAATTCCTTCAACCGTTCCTTTCTCGGTATGAATCAAAACCTTTTTAGAAGGGGCAATCATATGATCCGAACCTCCGTTGCGAATCACATAAATCAAACCGTTGTCCGTGATATAATTCACATACCATGAAATCTCGTCTGCGTGCGCTTCAATCACCACTTTGAAATTTGCATCCGGGTTGATAACCGCCACAGCCGTTCCATAGGCATCCGTAATGAAATCATCCACATAAGGCTTCAAATAATCCATCCAAAGTTTTTGTCCGGTATATTCATAACCCGTAGGAGCGGCATTATTGATATATTTTTTGAGAAAATTCAAAGATTTTTTATTGATGATTTTTTTCATGTTCGTGTATTTTAAGCATACAAAAATAAAACATTCACCTCACATGAGATGAATGTTTTTTGAAAAACTCCGGATTTTTTATTGTTTTCTATCCTTTTGGTCGTCCTCTTTCTTATTTTCATTCAATTGATCATTCATTTTATTAGCGGCTATCAACGAAGCCACCATATCCGACATCATGCCGCTCGCGGCAGTAGGATTATTCGGAAGCAAAATCAAATTGGACTTATTATCCTGTCCAATCGCTTGCAGCGTATCATAATGCTGCGTGATCACAATCAACGCCGATGCTTCTTGCGGATTGATTCCCGCACGGTTCAACACCACCATGGAATCTTCAAGCCCTTGCGCAATTTCACGGCGTTGATCCGCAATTCCTTTACCTTGCAATTTTTTGCTTTCGGCCTCGGCTTTGGCACGCTCCACAATTCTGATTCTTGTAGCATCGGCTTCATATTGCGCCGCCACTTTTTCACGCTCGGCCGCGTTGATACGGTTCATGGCCTCTTTCACACGCGCATCCGGGTCAATATCCGTTACCAAGGTTTTGATAATATCATAACCATACTCAATCATTGCATCATTCAATTCGTTTTTAATCGCAATGGCAATATCGTCCTTCCGCACAAACACATCATCCAAACGCATTTTTGGCACTTCTGCCCGAACCACATCAAAAATATATGAAGTAATCTGTGCCGCCGGGTCTTGCAATTTATAATACGCATCTTTTACACGATCTTTCGGAATTTGATATTGCGTAGACACCTTCAAATGCACAAAAACATCATCTTTTGTTTTTGTTTCCACATTCACATCCAACTGTTGAATACGCAAATTCACCGGCCTTGAAGGACGATCCACAACGGGTAATTTGAAATTAAAACCCGCAAACCGCACCGAATGAAATTTTCCCAAGCGTTCAATCACCACCGCCGTTTGTTGCTTCACAATAAAAAACGTGTCAAAAACCAAAATGAAAAGAACAAACAAAACTAACCAAAGTAAAATGCTCATAGTTTTTCTTTTAAAGATAGTACTTTTTAGGGAATTTTTCAGGGCGCCTTTTGGCGTGCTCCGTTTAAATCTTGCTTGCACCGCTCCGGTTTTTGCAAAGCACGGCTGCGGGGTCTCCTCGTCATAGCTCGGAGCCTCCTCGCCGTGGCAAAAACACGGGCGTTGCTTCGCAAGGATAACACTTCGCCCGCCGGCGCAAATACAAAAAACCCGTTCCGTACGGAACGGATTTTTTTGTATGAAACGAAACACTTTACTTTATTCCTTAATTAACTTATAAGTTCCTTCTTTTCCGTCCATGAAAACATGCAACAAGTAAATGCCTTGATTCAACTTGGCGATATTCAAGCTGTTGTTTATAGGATTTTCAACCTCCATCACCACTTGACCCGTCAAGTTTGTGATTTGAATTTTTTCCACGTTTCCGTTGGCATTCCATGAAATCACTTCTGTTGAAGGGTTGGGGAACAAAACAAAATCCAAACTACCGAATCCTTTTAAGCCCAAGGTGGCATTCCCTGTAACGTTGATCGTAAACGGTCCTTCGCTTGCATCATATGTTCCGGCCCAATGCCCTACATTGATAAAATAAACCGCACCGGAAGTTGGTGTGAAAGTCAAAGTTTCAGTAGCATTACCCCCGGCATTATTAACATTTGTGACACAAGTTAAATTGTTACAGGTTCCTGTATAAACCGCCACTTCCGGATTCCATCCTTGCGGGGTTACTTCAACAGTGATATCGCCTCCGGCATTATTTACATTAAGCCTATACCAAACTCCGTCATTCATCCCATAGGGACAAGCCATAATGGGACCGTTATTATCTGTGGCTTGCGTGGCATCCTGTGAATTATTATAAGGCAAGGATGGAATAACAATTGAATTCGCGCAATCATCATTAGAAGGGACTTGTGCATTAACTTTCTCAATAGAGAAAGAAATTACTAACATAATTGACAAAAGGATAGTTTTTTTCATGGCAATATGGCTTTAATGATTTATATTACTAATGTATAAATTCTAAATAAAAAAACAAATGACTGGGGTTTCATTTTAGAATATTTTAATAAATTATCGGCTTTAGGTGTAAAATAAAAAACCCGCTCCACACGGAACGGGTTTTTAGTGAAATTAAATTAATGGAAAGAATTATTCCTTTATCAACTTATAAGTTCCTTCTTTTCCGTCCATGAAAACATGTAACAGATAAACACCTTGGTTCAATTTGGCAATGTTCAAGGTGTTATCCACAGGATTTTTAACCTCCATCACCACTTGACCCGTCAAATTTGTGATTTGAATTTTTTCCACGCTTCCGTTGGCATTCCATGAAATCACATTAGATGAAGGGTTGGGGTAGAAGGAGAAGTCATTTGTGTTGAATGTGTACACAGCTTGATTGGGATTGTAAGCACAAACTCCGAATTCCCCAAAGCTATTGTTTCCATATTCAAATACTCGTACATATAAAGTTTCGCCTGCAGTTCTTCCCGTCAAATCAATTTTAGAAAAATATCCGGATCCACTGTCGTCATCACAAGCTATTTCAGTTAAACTTCCACAACTTCCTTCATAAACTGCCATACCGGTATCACTAACACTACTTCCACTTACTGATGATGTTTCAATAGTTACCGCACCATCGGAAGGTACAACAACACTAAACCAAACATCACCTCCATTGTAGTAACTACATCCCGGTGTGCCAACTCCGGAATCCGTTGCTCCTTCATTGGTTGCAGTAACAGGAGTGCAAGTATTATTTACTGTTAAAGCAACAGCATTGGCACAATCGTCATTTGCAGGAGGAGAAGGTGGTACTTTTACACAAACATCGAATTCCGTTGTTGCTGAAGAATTTCCAGAATACCAACCGTAAACTCTCAAGTAATATGTGTTTCCAACTGTTAAATTATCTACTTGGAAAGTATTCGGATCACTATCTGCAACCAATGTTAATGCAGCACATCCTCCTGAACCGTCATATAAGCCCATTCCCATATCGGTTGATGTGCCTGAAACGGCAGTAACATTTAACAAGGAAATAATATGAGATGTGTTTGTTGCAACAAATGAGAACCAAACATCATCTTCAGGATAACCGGTTACATCGTCAGCTTGAGATGAAGCGGTTGCTCCTGCATTGGTACCATGAGTAACATTTGTACAAGTTTCATCATTGTTTACAGTGATACTTATAGCATTATCGCAATCATCATTAGCCGGAGGACAGAAAAATTGGATATTGTCAGAGGAAGTGTAAGTATTGTCATCGTCACTTGTAACCGTAAAGGTAACGTTTGTACCTGAAGCGTACGGGCCGAAGGTAACGCTTCCGGGTGCAGTGAGTTGTTGTGTGGCGCTACCTTGATCGTCGCTAACGGTTACTGAAGAAGAACCTCCCAAATCGGTTACTTCTACGTCTACGGAGTATTGATTATTATTACAGTCAGGTACTGCAGTAAGCGTAAAGGTGGGATTTGTATAATTCAGTTCCTCTAAAACAATGGTGAAATCTCCGGCATTAAAATCATCATGCCAAACTTGAAGAATATAAGTATTTCCGGCAGTTAGCCCCGTAAAACTCTTTTCAGTACTATTGCCTTGGCAATCCAACTCTGATCCACCGCAACTATCATAAATGGCGGCTTCTATTTCATCTCCTTGTGCACCACCTGTAATAACTTTTACTTTTCCTGAGGAAGGCGCAGTAAAGGAGTACCAAAGGTCTAAATTTGTTCCTGTATTATCACAAGAGGGATGTTGGTTACTATCTGTGGCATCGGTAGTACTAGCAGAAGTTTCATTGCCGGCACCTCCACCTTCGGGGTAAACTGTCAATGATTCGGCTCCGGAACATTCGTCATTAGCCGGAGGTGTAAATTCTTCTAACACTATATTAAAGTCTCCGGCATTAAAATCATCATGCCAGACTTGAAGAATATAAGTATTGCCGGCAGTAAGTCCGGTAAATATTTTTTCAGTGCTATTGTTTTGGCAATCCAACTCTGTGCCACCACAACTATCATAAAGGGCGGCTTCTATTTCATCTCCTTGTGCACCACCAGTAATAACCTTTATATTTCCTGATGCTGGGGCGGTAAAGGTATACCATAGGTCTAAATTGGTTCCCGTATTATCACATGAAGGATGTTGTCCACTATCGGTGGCGCCACTTGTGGTTGCAGAAGTTTCATTGCCAGCACCTCCACCTTCGGGGTAAACCGTCAAAGATTCGGCTCCGGAACATGTGTCATTCCCGGGGGCTTGTGCTTTAATTTGCCCTATTAACAAGGCAAAAAAAGCGGTTAAAACTAAAGTAATTTTTCTCATAGTGTTACATTTTGTAATTGTTAACTACAAATTTAAAAAAAATAAAATACCAAATCAATAATTTTGATTTAGGCTAATTTTTGAGTTGTTAAATAATAGCGATGAATATCAATAATAATTCAATGAAAAAACGTAATTGTTGATAATATGGAAATTATTAGTTTTGTTTCGGTTGGCAGGTAAAGAACTTTAAAATTATGTTAAAATTACAAAGCCCGTTCTACACACAGGTAAAACGGGCTTGATATGAGTGTATGAGAGAGCCTTATTATTTGTTCCGGAAAACTACTTTTCCATTCTCTACATCAACTATAATGGTTGAATCGGAATGGATCTCTCCGGCAAGGATTTTTTTGGAGAGTTCATTCAAAATGTCACGTTGAATGACTCTTTTCACCGGACGTGCACCGAATTCAGGATCAAATCCTTTTTCGGCCAAATAATCCACCAACTTATCGGTGAATTCCAAATCAACATTTTGTTCTTTCAACATTTTCTTTACGTTGTTGAGTTGGATTTTCACAATGTCTTTTACATGCTCTTTGGTCAACGGTTCAAACATCACTATTTCATCAATCCTGTTCAAAAATTCCGGACGTACCCTGCGTTTCAATTCTTGAAGCACGGCTTCTTTGGCTTCTTCGGCCGCCTTTTTCCTTTCTTCGGATGTTTTGGCTTTTTCAAATTTTTCTTGAATCAAATCCGCACCCATATTGGAGGTCATAATAATGATGGTGTTTTTGAAGTCAGCCGTTCTTCCTTTGTTATCCGTCAAACGTCCTTCATCCAGCATTTGCAATAAAATGTTGAATGTATCGGGATGCGCTTTTTCAATCTCATCCAAAAGGATAACGGAATAGGGTTTACGCCTTACGGCTTCGGTCAATTGACCGCCTTCTTCATAACCCACATATCCGGGAGGCGCTCCCACCAAACGGCTGACGGCATGTTTTTCTTGATACTCACTCATGTCAATACGCGTCATGGCGTTTTCATCGTTGAACAGGTATTCGGCCAATGCTTTGGCCAATTCGGTTTTACCCACTCCTGTAGTTCCCAAGAACAAGAATGATCCGATGGGTTTTTTAGGATCTTTCAATCCGGCACGTGAACGTCTCACCGCATCGGCAACGGCTTGGATGGCATCTTCTTGTCCGACGATACGCTTATGCAATTCGTCTTCCAAGCGTAGTAATTTTTCCCGTTCGCTTTGAAGCATTTTTTGTACCGGAATGCCTGTCCATTTGGCCACAACTTCCGCCACGTCTTCAGCCGTTACTTCTTCCTTGATCAACGAACTGTCTTTTTGTTTGTCATGTAATTCTTTTTGTGCGGATTCAAGCTGTTTTTCCAGTTCTTGCAATTTTCCATAGCGCAATTCGGCTACTTTGCCATAATCTCCTTCACGCTCATATTTTTCAGCTTGGAATTTGGTTTCTTCTATTTGTTTTTTGATGTCTTGAATTTTATCTACCAAATCTTTTTCTTCCTTCCACTTGGCATAAATTTCCTTGCGTTTTTCTTTGAGTTCTTGAAGTTCTTTCTCAAGTTCTTCAATTTTCTTTTTGTCACCTTCACGTTTGATAGCGGCCAGTTCAATTTCCAACTGCATGATTTGCCTGTCCAATTTGTCCAATTCTTCGGGTTTGGAGTTGATTTCCATTCTGAGTTTGGAGGCGGCCTCATCCATCAAGTCAATGGCTTTATCCGGTAGAAAACGGTCGGTGATATAACGTGAAGACAATTCCACCGCACTAATCACCGCGTCATCTTGAATACGCACCTTGTGATGTTGTTCATATTTATCTTTGATACCACGCAAGATGGAAATGGCCGATTCTTGATCGGGTTCATCCACCATCACTTTTTGGAAACGGCGTTCAAGTGCTTTGTCTTTTTCAAAATGTTTTTGATATTCATCCAAGGTAGTTGCTCCGATGGTTCTCAATTCTCCACGAGCCAACGCCGGCTTTAAAATGTTGGCGGCATCCATGGCGCCTTGTCCTCCACCTGCACCAACTAATGTATGAATTTCGTCAATGAATAAAATGATGCGTCCATCGGAATTTTTGACTTCATTCACCACCGATTTCAACCTTTCTTCAAATTCACCCTTGTATTTAGCTCCTGCCAAAAGGGCGCCCATATCCAATGCATAGATTTCTTTGTCTTTCAGGTTTTCGGGCACGTCGCCTTTGGCAATACGGTGCGCCAATCCTTCCACAATAGCGGTTTTACCCGTTCCGGGTTCACCTACTAAAATAGGATTGTTTTTGGTTCTACGTGATAAAATTTGCAATACACGTCTGATTTCTTCATCTCTTCCGATAACCGGATCCAATTTTCCTTCTCTTGCCAGCTTGGTCAGGTTGATGGCATACTTTTCAAGGGCTTGATAGGTTTCTTCCTGACTTTGAGAAGTCACTCTTTGCCCCTTGCGTAAATCCTGAATGGCTTTTTCCAAGGCATCTTTGGTCAAACCCATTTCTTTCATGATGCGGGAAACATCATCTCCCGAATCATATATGGCCATAAGTAAATGTTCTACGGACACATATTCGTCCTTCATTTTTTCGGCCTTGGTTTGGGCATCGTTCAATGTTTTGGATGCCGTCCGGGAAAGATTCACATCTCCCCCCGATACCTTGGGCATGCTTTGGAGTAATTGTTCTATCCGTTGCTTGAAAAGTTGCGGATCAACCCCGGCCTTGCGAAGCAAGTGAGGCGTCACATTTTCATCCACCTCCAAAATAGCTTTCATCAAGTGAGCATTTTCTATTTGGGGGTGATTCAAACCTTGTGCAATTTGAATGGCCTTTTGAACGGCCTCTTGCGATTTTATAGTGAATTTATTTAAATCCATAAGTTTTTTATTTTTTGATTTTCAATATTTTTCCTATCAATATGTATTCCTTAATGAAGGAATATGACAAGATGACTTAAACGGAATAAATAATATTATGTAAAAAAGCCTATTTGTCAAATATAAAGAAAAAAAGGCAGAAAAATTATTGAATTTCAAATATTTTCACGGATTGCATCGCCTGTT
>JALVDN010000147.1 GCA_027008965.1 Flavobacteriales bacterium
ATTCTTTATTCATTCATTTTCCTGAAGTTGTGGAATATGAAGTTAGAATAATAGATATGAGTGGTAAAGAGTTGATGGTTAGAAAAGGAAAAGAAAAGCTTATTTCGCTGAATTTAAACTCGTTGTCTGCCGGGACTTATATTCTTATGGTGAAAGACCGGGAAGATGAAAAGATTCGTATTTATAAATTGGAAAAAAAATAAGAGTTCTGTGAGAAGTAATTTTCACAGTTAAAGCGGGTAGTTTTTCTCATAGTGTTTTGAATGAATCCGGGTCATTAGGCCCGGATTTATTTTAGGAATATAATTTGCGCCGGCGGGCGAAGTGGTATCCTTTTGAAGGCGAAAAGCTAATTTTTGTTTGACGGAGGAGGCTCCGAGCCTGACGAGGAGACCCCGCACGGCAACTTACAAAAATGCTTTGAGCCGAAAAAGATTTAAACGGAGCACGCCACAAGGCGCCCTGAAAAAATGGAATAAAAAAAGCCGGAAGAAATGTTCCGGCTCGGTGTGGTACCTCCCAGAATCGAACTGGGGACACCAGGATTTTCAGTCCTGTGCTCTACCAACTGAGCTAAGGTACCTCGCAATGGCGGTTGCAAATTTACAAAAAATATTTGTGGAAGCAAGGGTGGTGAAAAAATTTTTTTGCTTATCTTTGCGCCACATTAACCGGGGTCGGGTACCCCACAAAACGCATATCTATGCCAGTAAGAATCAGATTACAAAGACACGGAAAAAAGGGAAAACCTTTTTATTGGATCGTAGCCGCGGATTCGCGTGCAAAACGAGACGGGAAATTTTTGGAAAAATTGGGAACCTACAATCCTATTACACGTCCGGCAGATATCAAAATTGATATTGATTCGGCGGTGAAATGGTTGATGAACGGTGCACAACCCACGGAGACGGCAAGAGCCATTTTGAAATACACAGGAGTGTTGTATAAGAAGCATCTTTTGGTGGGTGTTCGCAAAGGAGCGTTTGATGAGGCGGAAGCAGAACGCAGATTTAATGAGTGGTATGAGCAACGAATGGCCAAAATCCAGGCGCACAAAGATCGTGTAGCCGCCGAGGAAAAAGCTGAAAAAGATGCAGTTTTAGCAAGAGAAAAAGCTTATAGTGACAAGCGTGCTGCAGCACAATCACCACAAGAAGAAGCTCCGGAAGAAACATCTACGGAAGAAGGGCAAGTTGAGGAAACAGCACAACCCGAAGAAACAGTAGCGGAAGAAAAGTCTGCCGAAGAAACTTCAACTGAAGAAGCTCAAGCAGAAGAAGCCAAAGAAAATTCTGCTGAAGAAACTTCTGAATCCGAAGAGAAAAGCGAATAATTTTCGCTCCGGTTTAGCATGAAAAAAGAGGACGCTTATTATTTGGGCAAAATTGTGAAGCCCTACGGAAGAAAAGGCGAGCTCTTGGCTAAACTTGATACGGACGAGCCCGAAATGTATGAAGGAATGGAATCGGTTTTCCTTGAAATCAAAGGAGAACTGGTTCCTTTTTTTATTGAAAACAGTAACTTGCATAAATCCCATTTGCTCCGGATGAAATTTGAAGATGTGGAAAGTATTGAACAAGCAGAAGAATTGGTGGGGCGGAAAATGTTTTTGCCGTTGACCGATTTGCCCGAATTGACAGGTAATGATTTTTATTATCATGAAATTATAGGTTTTACGTCTACCGATGAAAATTTAGGATTGCTTGGAGTTATTCAAGGTGTAAATGAATATGCCGCACAACCTTATTTTATCATTAAACACGCCAGTGGAAAAGAAATTTTGGTGCCTGTACATGATGATTTTATTCTGAACGTGGACAGGGAAAAACGGGATATTTTATTGCGTATTCCTGACGGATTGCTAAATGTTTATCTTCAGGATTCAGCCGGTGATGAATAATGCGGAATTTTTCCGGTTCAAACAATTCAATATCCGTCATCAATCCGGGCCGATGAAAGTGGGTACCGACTCGGTGCTGTTGGGTGCTTGGGCGGTTTCCAAATTGAAGTCAAATCCTCCCGTGCGGGTATTGGATGTAGGTGCGGGGACAGGAATTTTATCCCTGATGTTGGCACAAGCTTTTCCGACGGCTCAAATAGATGCATTGGAACCGGATCAAGATGCACTGGAGGATCTTCGCTTTAATATTAAACAATCATCGTTTGTAGATAAAATTAATTTGATTGAGCAAAAGTTGCAAGATTATATTCCGGTTCATAAATATGATACAATCATTTCCAATCCTCCGTATTTTCCGGGGGAGATGAAAACAGAACGGAAGTATGCTCGAAGCAAGACATTTTTAAATATAAGGGATATTTTTTCTTTTGCCGGAAAATACGGGTTGCCGGGAGTGAGAATTTTTATAGTTTTTCCGGTTGAGCAATCCAATGAGATTTTGGACGCCGCCTATTCCAATGATTTTTTCCCGGTTTTGAGAACCACATTCAGGCATGATCAAAAAACACCATGGAAAAGAACTTTGTGGAGTTTTTCTGATGATTATAACCGGGATTTTGAAGAGGATTTTATAACTTTATTTGATAACAAAGGAGAATTAACCGTAAAACATAAAGTGTTAACCGAAAAATATTACTTATGAACCGCATAGCCTTAGTGAAAGGAGACATCACAAAACTTGAAGTGGACGCCATTGTAAATGCGGCCAATACCGGATTGCGGGGCGGCGGAGGCGTAGACGGTACCATCCATAGGGAGGCGGGTCCGGAACTTTTGAAATATAACATTCAACATTTTCCTCAAGGTATTGATTACGGTGATGCCGTTATCACGCCGGGATTTAATTTACCTGCCCGATATATTATTCATACCGTTGGGCCCGATTGCAGGCGATTTAAAGATCAAAAAATATGTGATGAACTTCTGGCCAAAGCTTATTATAACAGTTTGAAGTTAGCCGAAAAAAAGGGTTTGAAGACCATAGCTTTCCCAAATATAAGTACGGGTGTTTACGGCTTTCCTAAAGAAAGAGCCGCCCAAATTGCCATTGAAACCGTGAAAGATTTTTTGGCCGGACATTCCGGTATAGAGAAAGTTATTTTTGTGGCTTTTGATGAAGAAAACAAGAAGATTTACGAAAGAATTTTAGGGTTGAAGGCTAATGAAATATAAATATTATCTCATATTTTTCTTCCTGATTGTTTCGTGTAAGCCACAAGCATATAAAACACCTTCTGCGGAACATCAAGCTGAGGCATCAAAAGGCATGGTTGTTTCGGCACATCCTTTGGCTTCGCAGGCGGGTGTTGAAATATTGAAGCAAGGGGGGAATGCAGTGGATGCGTGGATTGCCACACATTTGGCT
>JALVDN010000148.1 GCA_027008965.1 Flavobacteriales bacterium
TATCGCAACGGAAAACAAATTTTCGGTGTTTTACTGGAAGGTAAATTCACTTCCGCTTATAAAGACAGAGTGAAACCGCTTGAAAACGTTCCTTTCAAGGAACAATCCCAAACCAAAATGATTCTCATTGCCGACGGAGATATTTTAAAAAACGATGTGACCAAAAATCAACCTTTTCCTTTGGGTTATGACAAATGGAGCCGCCTCCAATTTGATAATAAAACGTTCATCTTAAATGCCATACGTTATTTGACCGATGATGAAGGAATTTTTATGTTGAAAAACAAGAAAATCACCTTAACTTTGTTGGATAAAAACAAGTTTATTTCTGCTTCCAACCGTTGGCGTATGATGAGTTTTACCGTTCCATTGTTGTTCCTATTGTTATTGTTTGCAGGCATCGGGTTTTGGAGGAAGAGGAAATATACGATCTAACGTCTGCTTTTAAAATATCTTGCAATGAAGAGCAGTTCTTTTATACGGTTTTGGACGGACTTATTTTTCAGGCCCAAGAAATTTTTTGAAACTAATTGGAAAGACAAAAGTTTATATCTTCGTTACTTTCCGCTTGCTTTTCTCATCTACGGAACCGCTTTCGGGATTGATCGCTTGGATTATGCCTTTTTCAAAGCCGATGTAATAGGTGGTGATTCTGCTATTTTTAATTCTATCATAAACAGTTGGGGTGGTTATTGGTTAGTGGCTATTGTTGGAGGTATGGCAGGAGGTTATCTTATCTACTTGATAGGTTCTTGGTTTTTCAATCTTCGGTTAAAGTTGTCCAAGGGGACAAGTGATATGGAAAAGTCTCGGTTTATCTTTTTATATTCCTCTGTTATTCCAAGCTCTATAATTATTTTTATAACATTAGTGTCCACATTGTTTGAAGATAAACCTTATGAAATGAATTATGAATTCATCGTTTGGGATATCATTTCCATTTTTTTAATGATTTTCATTCTATTTTATTCGGTGTATGTGAGTTATACAGGGGTTAGAACCATTACCGATGTTTCTAAATGGCCAAGTGTATTTTGGTTTTTGATTTTACCGGTGATATATTATTTCCTCCAATTGTTATCCATAGTTAAGATTTTATTCGTTTTCTAAAACAACCGGATACGGTTTACTTTATTTTTACGAGAATTCCGTTCCAACGCTCACCTTTTACGGTTGAGGTGTAAATTTTTTTTGGGGGGCTTTATTAATTTTTACATACAGTAATATCCCTTCATTTTATACATAGGAGATAGGGAAGTTATGGAAAATAATGTTTACAATTCGATTGAAATATGAAGTTTGCCTCCAAGCCCCTTTTCAACAATATCAAATAATGTTTTTAATGTGATATTACTTCCGTCATTTTCTACTCTAGAAATATAGGCTCTTTTCTTGTTAACAATTTTCCCTAATTGTTCTTGTGTTAACTTTCTTTTTTCCCTTGCTTGTCGAAGCAAAATTCCTATTTTGAAGGCTTCAAAATCACGTTCCAATTCATCACGTCTTTCAGTACCTTTTTTTCCATAAATTTCATCCTTAATTTCATCCCATGTTTTAATGTTATTCCTCATAATTATCGTGTTTTTCTTTATAATATTCTTGCATTAACTCTAAAGCTTTTTTTATCTCTTTTTTTGGTGTTTTTCGTGTTTTCTTTTGAAACCCTGTTAACAAAATTACTAAATTCCCTTTGTCAAAAAAACAAAAAACACGCCAAATATTTTTACCTAATCTGATTCTTGCTTCATATAAACCATTTGTCCCTTTTATTTTCTTTAAATAGGTTTCCGGTACATGTTCTATGGTTTCAATGATTTCAATTATTTTAAAAATCTTATTTTGAACCTTTTCAGGTTGCTTTTTAAGAAAATCAATAAAATAATTTTTGTACGCAATAACTTGCCTTATCCTTTCCACATTGCAAATGTAACTTAAAAGTTACAATTTTCAAAATATTCTTATAAAATCGTATCAAAAAAATCCATAAATTTAATCATTAATAAAATGATACCATGAAAAAAATTCTCATCATAACCGGCATTATTTTTCTAATTATGATAGGTGGAGTCATAGCTTTCCCCTATTTTTTTAAAGACGACATTCTTCGTGCAGTCAAAAGGGATTTAAATAGAAACTTGAAAGCCCAAGTGGATTTCGGCGATGTAAACCTGTCACTTTTCAAAAGTTTTCCGGATTTATATTTTGAAGTGGAAAACATCAGTGTTGTCAACACCGATTCGGTTTTTAAGGACATCCCATTGGCTAAAATCGGAAAATTCGGGATGATTTTGGATGTCATGGATTTATTCAAAGGCAAGAAAAACATCAAAGAAATTTCCCTGCAGGATGCCGATTTCGTTGTGTTGGTACGTCCCGACGGAAAGGCTAATTACGATATCATGAAAAATGAAACCGAACCGGAAGAGGATACCTCGTCAACCGATTTGGAAATACATCTTGAAAATTACCAAGCCCGGAATATTCGTCTGCTTTATGATGATGCTTCGCTGGGAATGAAAATTTATATGAGCGGATTAAATCATGATGGTAATGCGGTTTTGAAGGAAGGAAATTATTACTTGACCGGTGTTTCCACTGCCGACACTTTAGATGTGGAATTTGACCGGGTGAAATATTTGAAAAAAGCACAAGTCAAACTACAAGATACCATCTCCATTGAAAAAGATTTTTCGCTCTATGGATTGAATATCAAAGGAACCATAAACCATTTACCCGTCTTTTTAAAAGGTTCTATTGAAATGAAACCCAATGATGACATTGCCATGGATTTGGATTTCGGTTCGGAAGGTGGTAGTTTGGAAAAAATGTTGAGCTTGGTTCCGGCCGAATATATGCCCGATCTACCGCAAATGGAAATCAGAGGTGATGCCATGCTTTCCGGTGAAGTAAAAGGAGTATATAACGAAAAAAATTATCCCTCCTATGTTATTCAATTTAATGTGGATAACGGATTGTTAAAAGGAAAAGATTTACCCGAAAGCATCCGTGATATAAAAGTAAATACGACAGTTGACTTCCCCGGCGGACCCGATTTGGATGCCACCGTAATTGATATGCCGGCAATCAAATTCAATGTAGCAGGCAATCCGGTTGCTGGCCGCTTGAATGTCCAAAATCCCATGACTGATCCTTTTGTCAACACAGCATTTCAAGGAAAATTGGATTTAAAAGATTTTAAAAAAGCTTTACCCTTAAAAAATATTAAAGAATTAGCCGGAAAATTGGATGCTGATATAGATTTGAAGGCCAGGGTCTCGGATATGGAAAAACAACACACGGAAAAAATTAAAGCCAAAGGATATTTT
>JALVDN010000149.1 GCA_027008965.1 Flavobacteriales bacterium
GAAGGCGGCTCCGAAGCAGGCGCAGCAAGACAAGGCGGTGTGCAGAAAAACCGCAAGGCCTCCGCCGAAGGCTTGCGAGCAAGCGCAGGAAAACAAGCGTGGAAAAAGCTTGCAGGATTTTCCGGCTAGCGCAGGTTTCCGAGCAACACGACAAGACCCAACGGCGAGCGGGCGGGTGCGAGCCGTTTGCGGGCTTGGCGTGATTCAAAAAAATAATTTTAGGAACCCGGCTAAAATTCGTAACTTTATAAGCCTTGAAAAGATTTTGAAAATGAGTGATTTTGCAAATTTAATTCGTCAGGGAATACCCGATATTTTACCTGAACCCAAGCCTTATGACCCCGACGTGAATCATGCGCCGCCCCGCAGGAATATTTTGACGGAAGAGGAGAAAAAATTGGCGGTGAAAAATGCCTTGCGCTACTTCAAACCCGAATGGCATGAGGTTTTGGGTAAGGAGTTTAGGGAGGAACTGGAACGTTATGGAAGGATTTATATGTATCGTTTTCGCCCGGATTATGAGATGTATGCCCGGCCGATTGATGCCTATCCGGCCAAGACCAAGCAAGCGGCGGCCATCATGTTGATGATACAGAACAATTTGGACCCGCGGGTGGCTCAACATCCACACGAGTTGATTACGTATGGTGGAAACGGAGCGGTTTTTCAGAATTGGGCGCAGTATTTGCTGACCATGAAATATTTGTCGGAAATGGAAGAGGACCAAACTTTGGTGATGTATTCGGGTCATCCGATGGGTTTGTTTCCTTCGCATCCGGATGCGCCGCGGGTGGTGGTGACCAACGGAATGATGGTGCCCAATTACAGCAGTTTGGATGACTATGACCGGTTTAATGCCTTGGGCGTGACGCAATACGGTCAAATGACGGCTGGAAGTTATATGTATATCGGTCCGCAAGGAATTGTTCACGGAACTACCATTACGGTGTTGAATGCCAAGCGGTTGGTTTTGGAGCATTCGGACAAAAATCCCGAAGAACCATTTCTGTTTGTGAGTGCCGGACTGGGAGGGATGAGTGGAGCGCAACCGAAGGCGGGCAATATTGCCGGGGTCATTTCGGTGGTGGCGGAAGTCAATCCCAAGGCGGCTCAAAAACGTTTTGAGCAAGGTTGGGTGGACCGTCTGACGGATGATTTGGATGAACTGGTTGAAGAAGTTCGTAAAGCATTGAAAGCGAGGAAACCCATATCGTTTGGATATATCGGTAATGTGGTGCATGTATGGGAGCGTTTTTTGGAGGAAGGCATAAAAATAGATTTGGGGAGTGATCAAACGTCCTTGCATAATCCTTATAACGGAGGATATTATCCGGTGGAATTGAGTTTTGAGGAGGCCAACCGCATGATGGCGGAAGACCCGGAAAAATTCAAGGAATACGTTCACCGGTCATTGCGTCGTCAAGTGGATGCCATCAACCGGCATGCCGAAAGGGGAACCTACTTTTTTGACTATGGTAATGCGTTTTTGTTAGAGGCTTCAAGAGCGGGTGCGGATATTATGAATGATGATGGAACATTCAAGTATCCTTCTTATGTGGAAGACATCATGGGGCCTTTGTGTTTTGATTATGGATTTGGTCCTTTCAGATGGGTATGCACCAGCGGAGACCCGTCGGATTTGGAAAAAACCGACCGGATTGCCATGGAAGTGTTGGAAGCATTGATGCAAGAAGCACCGGAGCGTATCAAGCAGCAAATGCAAGATAACATTCAATGGATCAAAGGTGCGGGAGAGAATCATTTGGTGGTGGGTTCACAAGCCCGTATTCTGTATGCCGATGCATGGGGAAGAATAGAGATTGCGCGAAGGTTTAATGAAGCCATTGCGCGTGGAGAAATTTCGGCGCCGGTGGTTTTGGGACGCGATCATCATGATGTGAGCGGAACCGATTCGCCTTTTAGAGAAACCTCCAATATTTATGACGGAAGCCGTTTTACGGCCGATATGGCCATTCACAATGTGATAGGCGACAGTTTTCGCGGTGCCACGTGGGTTTCCATACATAATGGCGGTGGAGTTGGATGGGGTGAGGTGATTAACGGAGGTTTCGGAATGGTTTTGGATGGTTCCGGCGCTTCGGAAAGAAGATTGAAACAGATGTTGTATTGGGATGTGAATAACGGAATTGCCCGCAGAAGTTGGGCGCGTAATCCCAATGCCATGTTCACGGCACAACGAGCCATGAAGGAAAATCCCAAATTGAAACTGACTTTTCCGAATTTGGTGGATGATAGTGTAATAAACCGTATTTTTGATTAATTAAAATTGCGCTTATGAATTTCAAAGAATTTGCCAAGTATGTTTTGATTGTGGTGGTAAGTACCATTGCTACCATCGGTACGATTATTTTTCTTTTTATATTTTTTATCAATTTGATGGTTTCTTCTATTGATACCAATATTTCTCAAAAGGAAACGGGCGCCATAAAAAGCAATACCGTATTACGACTTATGTTGGATAAACCTATCAGAGAAAAGCAAGGTGATCCTTTTGAATTTTTTGACCCGAAAGATTTTCAATTCAAACCTCCACTGACGCTATATCAAATGCTCCAAGCCATTGAAGAGGCCGCTAGGGATGATAAAATTAAAGGTATTGTAATTCAACCCGGAATGGTTTCATCCGGGATGGTCATTACGGATGAAATCAGGGAAGCGTTGAAAAAATTTAAGGAATCAGGGAAATTTGTGATTGCTTACGCACCTTATTATTCTCAAACAGAT
Organism: Flavobacteriales bacterium; assembly: GCA_027008965.1. Lineage (GTDB taxonomy): Bacteria > Bacteroidota > Bacteroidia > Flavobacteriales > Flavobacteriaceae > JAADED01. The sequence continues at coordinate 2,746 of JALVDN010000149.1, forward strand.
TATATGTTGAGTAGTGTGGCCGATAGTATTTATTTGCATCCCTTGGGAACCGTGGATTGGCGGGGATTAAGTGCGCAAATTTTATTTTTCAAAAAAGCTTTGGAAAGTTTGGGAATAAACATGCAAGTAATACGTCACGGTAAATTTAAAAGTGCGGTGGAACCCTTTATGCAGGATAAAATGAGTGAGGCCAACAGGGAGCAGAATAAGCATATTTTGAAAGTTTTGTGGGAGCAAATGCTGGAAAACGTAAGTCAATCTATCGGTTTGAAGAGAAATGAATTGGATGAGCTTGCTTCGGGTTTGAAACTCCAAAGTGCTGAAGATGTTTGGAGCGCCGGTATGATAACGGATCTAGCCACTTATCCCGATTTGGAAGAAATGTTGCGAACGCATTTGGAAACGGAGAAAATAAACTGGTTGGATTTGGAAAAATATTACAGGAAGAAGAAATTGAAAAATCTATTTAAATCGTTTGAAAAAGGTTCGCATATAGCCGTTTTGGTAGCCGAAGGAGAGATCGTTGATGGTGTGGGAGAACCCAATCAAATAGGTTCCATCAGTTTTATAAATCAAATCCGAAAGCTAAAAGATGATGATGATGTGAAAGGTGTGGTTTTACGCATCAATTCTCCCGGAGGAAGTGCGTTGGCATCGGAAGAAATATGGAATGAGTTGATGTTGTTGAAAGAAGAAAAACCATTGGTGGTGAGTATGGGAAATGTGGCGGCATCGGGTGGATATTATATTGCCGTGGCCGGAGACAAAATTTTTACCCATCCCATGACCATTACCGGAAGTATTGGTGTTTTCGGTCTGATACCGGATATCAGTGGATTGATGAAGGATAAACTTAAAATCAATGTGGATACCGTAAAAACTCACCCGCATGCGGATATGGGTATTTTTCGTCCTTTGGATGAAACCGAGAAAAATTACATTCAAAACATGATTGAACATACTTACACCATGTTTCTAGAGCGAGTAGCCGACGGACGTGGTATGAGTGTGGCGCAAGTGGACAGTATCGGACAAGGTAGGGTATGGACCGGTGTGGATGCCTTGCGGTTGGGTTTGGCCGATAGCGCCGGAGGATTGAAAGATGCCATTGCCTACATGGCGGAAGAAACAGGTTTGGATGAAAATCAAGTGAGATTTTATCCCAAGTCGGATAATCCGTTTTTTGAATTGTTTTCCATGCAATCGGCGGAGGAAATGCTACGGGTTTACCGGGATTTAAAAGACTTTTCCCCGGAGAAATTAGCCGTAAAATCCATTGAAAAAATCAAAAAAATGAACCGCATCCAAGCACGGATGCCCTATCAATTTATTTGGAATTAAATGATTGTAGCCCGGAACATTAAAAAATACTTTGGAAATCTGGAAGTATTGAAAGGGGTGGATATAGAAATTTCGCCCGGAGAGATAGTGAGTATTGTGGGGCCTTCGGGGGCGGGAAAATCCACATTACTTCATATCATTGGAACACTCATGCGGCCGAGTAACAATGACTATATGTTGAAAATAAACGGAACGGATTTACACAAATTATCCGACAAAAAGTTATCCGTATTTAGAAATAAACATATAGGCTTTGTTTTTCAATTTCATCATTTGCTCCCTGAATTTAATGCCATGGAAAACGTGGCTATGCCGGCCTACATTGCCGGCCAAAAAAAATCTACAGCCGATAAAAGAGCTCTGTCATTATTGACCATGCTCGGTCTTAAACAAAGGGCTTTACACCGGCCTTCTGAACTTTCGGGAGGTGAGCAACAAAGAGTGGCCGTAGCCAGGGCTTTGATGAACCGTCCGGCTATCGTTTTAGCCGATGAACCCAGTGGAAACTTAGACAGTCAAAATGCACGTCACCTGCATGAATTGTTTTTGAAATTGAAAGATGAAACCGGTCAAACTTTCCTTATTGTTACCCATAACAAGGAGTTGGCCACCATGTCGGACCGGATATTGCGCATGCAAGACGGTTATGTTTTGCAAGGAGAATTAAACAAATAATTAAAAAAACTTGACAAAGGGGGTATAAATTTAGTATCTTCGCACCGGCAATATTTGAAAAATTCAAATCGCTTGCCGATGATAGACAAAAACTTCAATGAATCTATGAAATTATCTGATTTTGATTATTCGCTTCCCAAGGAATTGATAGCCGAATATCCTGCCGATTTTAGACATGAGTCGAGGCTAATGGTGGTGCACCGTGATACGGGAGAAATAGAACATCGAATTTTTAAAGATATTTTGGAATATTTTGATGAAGGCGATGTATTGGTCTTGAATAACACCAAAGTTTTTCCGGCGCGACTGATCGGAACCAAAGAAAAAACCGGAGCGGAAATAGAAGTTTTTTTACTTCGGGAATTGGACCCCGAAACCAAGTTGTGGGATGTTTTGGTGGAACCGGCACGGAAAATCAGAATCGGAAACAAATTGTTTTTCGGTGAAGATAATGAATTGGTTGCCGAGGTGATAGATAACACCACTTCACGCGGGCGAACCATCCGTTTTTTATATGACGGAACCTATGAAGAATACCGTCAAAAATTAAAAGAACTGGGAAAAACACCCTTGCCCAAATACATCAAGCGTGAAGAAGAAGAATTGGATAAAGAACGCTATCAAACCGTTTATGCCAAGGTGGAAGGTGCCGTGGCGGCTCCCACGGCAGGATTACATTTTTCAAAAAGTTTGTTGAAAAAATTAGAGCTAAAAGACGTATTGATGCCCGAAATTACGCTTCATGTGGGAATTGGAACTTTCAACCCGGTGGAAGTGGAGGATTTGGCCAAACATAAAATGGATTCCGAATATTTTGAGATTGAACCGGATGTTGCGGAAGTCATCAACCGGGCCATGGAGCAAGGAAAACGCATTTGTGCGGTGGGGACCACCGTGGTACGTGCTTTAGAGTCCTCCGTAACGGCCTCGGGTAAAGTGCATCCCGATAAGCGTTGGACGCATAAATTCATTTATCCGCCGTATGATTTCAAAATCCCCAATGCATTGATCACCAATTTTCATTTGCCTAAATCCACTTTGCTGATGTTGGTGGCAGCGTTTGGCGGTTATGACTTGATTATGAAAGCCTATAAAGAAGCCGTTAAAGAAAAATACCGTTTTTATTCCTATGGGGATGCTATGTTGATTATTTAGTTATTTAATATATCTCTTTTTGAAATTTTTTTTCCATTTTTTTCTCCATTGTTTTCTAACAAATAAATCGTGTAGAAAAAAACCAATACCAATTGCAGCAAGTGTGCATATTATGTATTTTGTTTTAAAATTGAATAATGATTTTTTTTCTTTATGATTGAAACCCGTTTTGGTATTAAATTCCACATTGTGAGGAAAAGGAGAATCTTCAGGATAAATTTTTGTTCTATTATTTGGATTTTGTAAGACTTCATTTTTTATTACATTTAATGCTTTACCGTACAAATCTTTATCCAATGCAATTTCAATACAATTTAATTGCATTTCTTGAATCTTTTTTTTCTTTTCTTCATCTATGGCATGTGTTACACAAATTTCAATGATCCATTTTTCTCCTTCATTGTTTTCAATAATTACATCAGGACGTATATCTCTTATTTGTTTTTCAATATCACACTTATTATAATTAAATTTTACCTTTTCATAAAGGAGGATTTCATTGTTTTGCTCAATGATTATTTTAGCCAATTTATGTAATTCCGTTTCAGGACTTGTATTACATTGACTATTTTTTTTATGTTTGAAATGATGAGCTCTTTCTTTACCTTGGGCTGGTCTTAATTCTTCTTTACATTCTATACATAAGTATTTTTTACTTTTATCTGCCTTGGAAATATGAACAGGTTGACCCGTTTCTTTGTCGATAGCATATGCTATTTTTATTCTTTCCATGGTTATATTATCTATAATTCACTTAGTTTCTTTCAAAAACCTTACCGATAATCCTCCATTCCCCTTTTTCTTTGGTTAGCATGAGGTAATCGGTATATTTCTTTTTAGGATAAACAAATAAGGTTTTTACGACGCCTGTATTTTGGTTATGGTCTGCATCAAGAATCCGGGTTTCAACACTTTGAGGTCCTTCGGTGCTAACATGATTTAGATAATCCTCCAGTGATATTATTTGAGTGGTATCACTTGCATGAATCAGTCTTGCTTGCGGAGAAAAGGCTTGTTTCAGCAGGTTGACATCCGCTTTTTTCCTACCTTCAAAATAGGTATTGACCGTTTTTTCCATTTGCTCGAAAATATTGGGTTTTTGAAAAAATGCTTTGAGTACACGGTTATATTTGCTTGCCGCATTGATATACGGAAAATGACCTTCGCCATGAAAAGTATATACCTCTGCGTCGGGATAGAATTCCTTTATTTGTTTTCTTAACTCAGGGGGGATAAGTGGGTCATTATCGGATTCAATAATCAATTTGGGAACCCTTTTGTATTTATACAACGACGGATTGAAGCCAAAAAACTCAAAAACAATTTTGGACCGGTTGATAAAACTCTTTTTTGAAAACGGAAGCGAAGGTAAAAAGGCGGCCAAAAGACTGTCATTATGTGCAGTTGGGAGCAATTTTTCTTTCAGACTTTTTTCGCCGAACTTGGAAATGACAATTTCAGGGAGAAAAGGAACGATTTTGGCAGTGGATTTATTTTGTTCATATAATAATTTGTTGGGTGTAAACGTATTGCCGAATACCACTTTTTCCAATTTTTCAGGCATGATTTTCAAGAGATATTGGGCAATTAAACCTCCCATGGATGTACCCACGGCAATAAAACGGCCCACCTTTTCCTTATCCAAAATAGCGCGAATGCCCTGTGTGGCGTCTTCCAGATTATCTACTTCATCGGGTAGGGTATAGGTGATGATTTTATAATTATTTTCAAATGCCGCCACTTGTTGCCACCACAAGTCATAAGCGCCGCCCATTCCGTGGAGAAATAATATTACTTTATCACCCTTTCCGGTGATTAAATATTTCCATTTGACTCCGTCCACCACAATATACCGGGGTTGTTTTTTATAGAATTCCTTGAGTTGTTTTGATGCTTTATCTTCTTTTTGATAGAGGTCAAAAAAATTTTTTTGTTTGACGGGAATGAGGTAAAGAATTGCAAGTAGTGTTATTAAAACAATTATGGTACCTATTAAAAATTTCATGGTGACATATTTTACATAAAGTTAGAAATAATTATACAAAAGTTGATAGTTATCGGAATATGCGCCGGCGGGCGCAGTGTTATCCTTTTGAAGCCCCGCCGGATTTTTTGGCCACGGTGAGGAGGCTCCGAGCTTGACGAGGAGACCCCGCAGCCGTGACTTGCCAAAAACCGAGCGGGGCGAAAAAGATTTAAACGGAGCACGCCATAAGGCGCCCTAGAAAAAATATACTCGTTGAGATAATGACGGAATATTTTCCTTAACTTTGATTGCAAAATCGAAAGCAAGTGAAAAAACATAATTTTTATGCAGGGCCCAGTATTTTACCCGGGGAGGTTTATGAAAAATCCAGTGAAGCCATTCGGGATTTTGCCGGGACAGGCGTGTCGATTCTTTCCATATCGCACAGGAGTACGGAATTCGGTGAAGTGATGGAACGCGCCAGAAGTTTGGTGAAAGAATTGTTGTCTTTGGATGATGATTTTGAAGTATTGTTTTTGCAAGGAGGGGCGAGTATGCAGTTTTTACAAGTTCCCTACAATTTAATGCATCATAAGAGTGCTTATTTAGAGACCGGAACATGGGCCTCAAGAGCTATCAACGAAGCAAGATATTTTGGTGAAACCGTGGTAGTGGCATCGTCCAAGGATAAACAATTTCGTTATATTCCTAAAGATTATACGGTTCCTTCTGACGCCGACTATTTTCATATAACAACTAACAATACGATTTACGGCACGCAAATGCATGAAATTCCGGAAACGGAAGTGCCTTTGGTGGCCGATATGAGTTCGGATATTTTCAGCCGGGTGTTGGATTTCAACCGCTTCGGATTGATTTATGCCGGAGCCCAAAAAAATATGGGGCCTGCCGGAACGGTGATGGTGGCCGTGCGTAAATCATTGTTGGGTAAAACAGGAAGACGCATTCCCACCATGCTTGATTATGAAACCCACATTAAAAAGGCAAGTATGTATAATACCCCTCCCGTTTTTGCGGTATATGCTTCCATGTTGACCTTGGAATGGGTAAAAAAGCAAGGTGGAGTGGAAGCGATGGAAAAAATAAATAAAGAAAAGAGCGATTTGCTTTATGCGGAATTGGATAGAAATCCGTTGTTTGAGCCCTTTGTGGCCAAAGAAGACCGCAGTATGATGAATGTAACTTTTGATTTGAAAGATGAAAGAGTGAAACCGCTTTTTGACCGGCTTTGGAATGAAGCAGGCATTGTGGGATTAAAGGGTCATCGTAGTGTGGGTGGATACAGGGCTTCGCTATACAATGCATTGCCTTTGGAAAGTGTGAAAGTTTTGGTAGAAGTAATGCAAGAAACCGAAAGAAAGGCATAAATAAAAAAAATCGTGAGCATGAAAAAACTGAATATTTTGGCCAATGACGGACTAGCTGAAAAAGCCGTGGTAAATTTGAAAAAAGAAGGGCATCAAGTGTTTACGGAACATATCGAACAAGAAAAATTGGCTGATTTCATCAATGAAAATAAGATTGATGTTTTGGTGGTGAGAAGTGCCACCCAAGTGAGAAAAGATTTGATAGACAAAACTCCCGGACTCAAAATGATTATTCGTGCCGGAGTGGGATTGGATAATATAGACGTGGAATATGCCCGAAGCAAAGGGATACAGGTTGAAAATACCCCGGGCGCATCTTCACGGGCAGTAGCCGAATTGGTGATGGCGCATTTGTTGGGTGGCATCAGATTTTTGTATGATAGTAATCGTGAAATGCCCTTGCGTGGTGACAAGGATTTCAAAGAACTCAAGAAGAAATATTCTGCAGGACATGAAGTAAAAGGAAAAACATTGGGGATTTTGGGTTTCGGCCGTATCGGAAGGGAATTGGCCAAAATGGCTATCGGTTTGGAAATGAAAGTATTGGCTTATGATCCGTTTATAGATGAAGCCGAGCTGGAAATTCATTTTTTTGATGGTCAAAAAGTGAAATTCAAAATTCAAACCGTAAGCAAAGAAGAAGTATTGAAAAATTCGGATTTCATATCCTTGCATGTTCCCGCCCAAAAAGAGCCGGTTATCGGGACGGAGGAAATAAAAAAGATGAAAGACGGTGCGGCCATTATCAATGCGGCACGCGGCGGTGTGTTAGATGAACCTGCAATTGTTAAAGCCTTGGATGAAGGCAAATTGTTATTTGTTGCCCTGGATGTTTTTGAAAGCGAACCCACGCCTCCTGTGAAACTATTAATGCATCCCAAATTGTCATTAAGCCCGCATATCGGAGCATCAACCGTGGAAGCCCAAGAAAGAATAGGTGATGAAATTACACATAAAATCCAACAATTGGCCGGAAAAGCTCATTAAACATCTTCATAAATACAGAAGGATTTATTTGCTTTCGGCGCTTATTTTGAGTTTGGGCATTATATTGCTACATTCCTATTCTTTATTTCAGAAACTAAAGAGGGAGGAGCGAATCAAAATGGAAATATGGGCGCAAGCCATGCAAAAGGTGATTGATGCCCCACTTGGAGCCGATGTGGATTTACCTTCCCAAATTATCATCAAAAATCGTAGTATTCCTGTTATAAAAACCGACAGCACGGGAAAAATATTGGAAGTTTATAATTTGGATGAGATTGAAGATGATACTTTGAGTTTACAAAAAAAGCTGCGTTATTTTAAGTCTTTAAACAAGCCCATTATAGTTAAATTGGCCGATGAAGGTTATCAATATTTATACTATGGAAATTCGGATTTGCTTAATAAGCTCAAATGGTATCCCGTTTTTTTGGTTTTGATTTTTCTCATGTTTGTGGTGATTGTGTTTTTGTATTATTATACTTCCAAGGTTTCCGAACAGAATTTATTGTGGGCCGGAATGGCCAAAGAAACCGCCCATCAGATAGGAACTCCGCTTTCTTCACTGTTGGGTTGGGTTGAACTTTTGAAGGCCGATCCTTCATCGGTTTCCGTGGATGAACTTCAAAAAGATATTCGTCGTTTGGAAATCATTTCAAGACGATTTGGAAAAATCGGTTCACAGCCTTCGCTTTCTCCCGCTGACCTTTTGGAAGAAACCCGCCAAGTTGTACGCTATTTCAAGTCGCGTTTGCCGGCCAATATTCAATTGGAATTCCAGGAGCCCGCTAACAAACACTACCAAGTTTATTTAGAACCCGAACTATATGGGTGGGTATTGGAAAACCTGATTAAAAATGCAGTGGATTCCATGCCCGGTGGAGGAAAAATAAGCATTCGTTTGGGAGAAGAAGGAGATTATTATTATGTGGATGTGAAAGATGAAGGAAAAGGAATTCCGAAAAATCTCAGGTCTAAAATTTTTGTGACCGGATTCTCTACCAAAAAACGCGGATGGGGCTTGGGGCTTTCTTTAGCCAAAAGAATTATTAAAGACTATCATCAAGGCAATATATTTTTGAAATCTTCCGTTACGGGAAAAGGAAGTATATTTAGACTCATTCTACCGAAAAGAAAAAAATATGAATAAGATGAAAAAAATAAACGCGTTACTTATCACTCTTTTCTTTGGGTTTTTAATGGCACAAGAAACGGAAATTCCCAAATCATTCCATAATATTGTTCAAAAAGATGGGAAAATAGGTGTGAAATATCAGGGAAAATTTTATCCGGCCGTTGAACCGGACGATCCTCCGTTTACTTATCATAAAATTGTAACCCCCGAAATAAAATCCTGGGAACACGGTGTAATTCTAAATTTCAAAAACCCCACTTTCAAAGGGACATTGTATTACGGACTGATTGATGAAACATCCCGCTATAAAATGCCTATCTATTCCAAGTGGGATGTGAAAATTTCACAAGGGAAAGCCAAAATAAAATTGGATAAACTACGTGGTAA
>JALVDN010000150.1 GCA_027008965.1 Flavobacteriales bacterium
CATTTCCCGAGTATAAAAAATATACAATGCTTGCATAGAAAGGAATAAAAACCGGATGGAATAATAGGGAGATAAAAAATGCAACGTACCGGATAAATAAATCCTTTGAGCGATTCAAAATCATAATTCTTTTCTAAGTCTAGCCGGTGGAATCCCCAACTGTTCACGATATTTGGCAATGGTACGCCGGGCTACATTATAGCCTCTTTTTTTGATCTCATCGGCCAGTTTTTCATCCGTCAAAGGCTTAGATTTATCTTCGTTTTCAATGATTTCTTTTAAAACCTCTTTCACTTTGATGGTGGAAACTTCTTCACCGTCGGTTGAGGTCAGGCTCTCCGAAAAAAATTCTTTTAAAAGCTTGGTTCCATAAGGGGTATCCACATATTTACTGTTGGCCACACGCGAAATGGTGGAAATATCCATGTCAACCCTTTCTGCTATATCTTTCAAAATCATGGGTTTGATTTTCTTTTCGTCACCCGTGAGAAAATATTCTTTTTGATAATCCACAATAGCCGAAATGGTTTTATGGAGCGTATTGTGTCTTTGCTTGACAGCATCGATAAACCAACTGGCCGAATCCAATTTTTGTTTAATAAAAGTGATGGCTTCTTTCTGCTCTTTGGTTTTGTTTTTGTCCAACTTGTAACCTTCTAACATTTCTTTGAAATGCCGGGAAATTCTCAACTCCGGCAAATTTCTGGAATTCAGTTCCACTACTGGCCGTTTTTCACCGTCAGGTCCTTCTTCTATGCGCACCTTGAAATCCGGAATAATATGTGTGGTAACCCTGGTTCCGCCAATAGAACCACCCGGTTTGGGATTGAGCTTGCGAATCTCTTCCAACGCCTCCTTTAGTTCATCCTTACTGATTTTCAACCGGTGAATAATTTTATCATAATGCTTTCTAGTTAGCGATTTGAATTCCTTTTGCAAAATCTTCAAAGCCAATTCCCTGACGGGATTCATTTTCTTGCGCTTCAATTGAATAATCAATCCTTCCTGCAAATTCCGTGCGCCTACACCGGGGGGATCCAACAACCAAATAACATTTTTCAAAACCCGCTCAATATCTTCTTCGCTCACATCCATCAATCCCTCATTAAAAGCCAAATCGTCGGAAATATCCAAAAAATCACGGCGTAAATAACCCGCATCATCCAAACTGCCAATAATATATTCGGCAATTTTTTGGTCCTTTTCGTTCAAATCGAAAGACGACAATTGTTCCAGCAAATATTCTTGAAAAGTAGTCCCCGTCGATATATTCATCTTATAACTGTCGTCCTCTTCATCCGGCGAATAGTTCTTGGTATAGGTCAAATAATCGGGCCTGTCATCCATATTGAGCAGTTCATCCACATTGATATCATCATGGCTTTCCGGATTGTTCTCTTCAACGGGATTTTCATTCACATCCTGCACCTGATTGTCTACACTTGTTTCCTCTTCAGGGCCCAATTCCAAAGCCGGATTATCTTCCAATTCCTGCTTCACACGTTGTTCAAAAGCCAGCGTAGGCAATTGAATGAGCTTCATCAATTGAATTTGCTGCGGCGTAAGTTTTTGCAACAGCTTTTGTTGTAAGGATTGTTTCAGCATAGGATCCGTCTTATCATCACAAATTTACAAATTAATTCCTTTCACTGTCACCGTTTGGTTTAATAAGATTTTCAGGGCGCCTTTTGGCGTGCTCCACTTGAATCTTTTTCGGCTCAGCCTGCGGGATGTATAGCGTGGTGCGGGGTCTCACCGCCTTCGCGTTGAGCCTCCTCCCACGCACATTCGCTCGGCTTCGCCTTCAAAAGGATATCGTTTCGCCCGCCGGCGCAAAAAATTTTTTAGAAAAATTATTTGGTTACATGTATTAACTTAACAGGTTGAATACCAATTATTTTATTGTTATTATCAAAAAGCACTTTAATGATTTCTTTAGGGGGCTTCGAATGGTCATCCACATATTTATATTGAAACATAACGTATACTTTTCCATTGAAACCTATTTCCAATCCTGTGTTTATCAATTCGGTTTTTTTATCTAATCGAATCATTCGAGTAAATGCTAAAATCTGTTTGTCTGTAACTTTATCTAAAATTCTATTGGAAAGATATTTTTTTGCTTTCGATAAATCTTTTTCTTTTAAGGCTTGAAAAAAAGCATTTGTTGTTTCATCCAACTTATTGATTTTCCGGTCGTTGAGCTCGGGAATATCACTCTTTTTTTGTTTATTCACTTTTTTAATGTAAAGTCTGATTCGGTGGACCGGATTGATAGTAATAGCTCCTTCTTTTTTATAAAAATTGGACACAGTTGTGTATAATTTTATTTCTAAGCTGTCATTTTTCCACCTGCTTTCTTCTTCAAAAATATGAAGCGAATCCAATCGTGCAATATTGGAATAGTTTTTTTTGACTAAAGGAGGACCGAATTTTTCCGAAATTTTTTCTTTCAAGTCCGAATATTTTGAAATCATGGCTTTTTGAAATCTTCGTGATTTTTTATTGTTGTCCTTTTTTTCAAAATTGGATACATCCCATTCATAAAGAATATATGACATGGATGAATCTTTTTCCTTAAAGAAATAATAAACAATCAAATCGGGAATTATTTTTTGCTTCCTTAGAAATGTGATGGGTTGTGCATCTCCGTTTAATGAGATATAATGAGTATTCAAGGCTAATCTTTTGCTTCCAATTTCTTTTTCAAATTTTAAATATTCTTGAAGGGTTTTATTATGAATATCAAAACTGATTTCTTGTCCCATCAACGTGGTAGTTAAAAGGATAAAAATAATTATAAATTGATTCATTGTTTTGGAATTTAAGTTTTTAATCATGGGGTTATTAAGCCTAATACCTGTAATGCTCCGGCTTATAAGGACCATCGGGTGAAACACCTATATATTCGGCTTGTTCCGGAGTGAGTCGGGTCAATTTCACGCCAATATGCGGCAAGTGCAGGCGGGCCACTTCTTCATCCAATTTTTTGGGCAATCTGTAAACGCCCACCGGATAATTTTTTTGCCACAATTCCATTTGCGCCAACACCTGATTGGTAAACGATGTGCTCATCACAAAAGAAGGATGTCCGGTGGCATTTCCCAAATTCACCAAGCGTCCGTCCGAAAGCAAAATGATAGCGTGTCCGTCCGAGAAAATATATTTATCCACCTGCGGTTTGATATTCACATGTTTAATACCCGGATATTTTTTGAGTTTTTCCACTTGTATTTCATTATCAAAATGTCCGATATTGGCCACAATGGCATTGTTTTTCATTTTTTCCATGTGTTCAATTCTGATTATATCCTTATTA
>JALVDN010000151.1 GCA_027008965.1 Flavobacteriales bacterium
TTTTTTCTGGAAAACGTGCCGCACGTTAAAGAAGTATCCATCGGTCATGCACTGATTGTGGAAGCGCTGTGGTATGGTATGGAAAATGTCATCAGAATGTATCAACACAAACTGACTCAAGTGGCTCATGAGTAAGATTTTACATTCTCAAATTTTGGGTGAAGGAGAACCTTTAGTGATTGTACACGGTTTTTTAGGATCGGGAGATAATTGGATTACATTGGGAAGAAAATGGGCCGGTGAAGGATTTGAAGTGCATTTGGTGGACATGCGAAATCATGGCCGGTCATTTTGGGATGACAGTTTCACTTTGGAAGATTTGACGGAAGACCTACTGAATTATATCCATCATTACGGGCTTGAAAATCCGCATTTACTGGGTCATTCGTTGGGTGGGAAAGTGGTGATGTACGAAGCGGTGACATCCGGCTATGGGCAAGGTAAAAGAATTGTGGCCGATATTGCACCCAAAACCTATCCCCCACACCACGGTTTTATTTTTGACGCCCTGAAAAGTATTGACCTTTCGCGAGTGAGAACCCGACAAGAAGTGGATGAATTGTTGAAGCCTTATATTTCGCAAAAAGCCATCCGGCAATTTGTGATGAAAAACCTCAAACGAACACCTGAAGGTTTTGCTTGGAAAATTAACATTCCGGTTTTGGAAGAAAGTATGGCCGAAGTAGGTCAGGGACTCCCGCCTATGAGCATCTATGAAGGAGACATTCTTTTTATCAAAGGCGAAAAATCTCCTTACATTCAACTTCCGGAAGATGAAAAATTGATTAAAGCTCATTTCCCGAAAGCCATTATTGAGACCATCCCGGGAACGGGGCATTGGCTTCATGCCGAGAAACCTGAGGAATTTTATCGATTGGTAACCGGTTTTTTAAAACAAGAAAAGGAAGGCTGAATCAACCTTCCTTTTACACCCCGATATACATGCCTTTTTAAGGTAAGGCATTGATTGCGTTTTCCAAATCTTGTTGTGTGGTGGGTTGTGGGTCGGGCATGACTTCCACGTGATTATTAACAATGGTAATGCCGGTTTTCATGCTGGCATACAAGGTTCCGTCGATTTCAGTGACCATCACCAAATGAACATTGATACCGATAGGAATATATCCGTAATGTTCCGTAAACATCCCTTGTGTATCATCATAAACATCCATGCGGGCCAAGGCGCCGGGTTCTCCTTCATACATCAAGTACACTTCACAGTTACTATCGTCATATCCGTCCGGGACATCAACCCAAAGCTGTGTTTTGGGTCCACTGTATGAATACCATTTGTCCAAGTTAGTCCAGCCCAAATTATTTCTATCAAAAATATAAAATGTCTCACCTCCTTGACCTACGGCAGTGTCTCTAGGTTGAACCATATCTTCGTGTCCGTCATTATCTTCATCAAGTAATTCCCAATCACCGGTTGCATCTTGATTGCGTCCACCATCCAAAACAAACATTACCGGAGCGCCCGGATCATTTTCACCCCTGGTTTTTATGGTTATGGGATCAACCAATTCCAGAATGTTAACTCCTTGTTTGGCATTGATATACAGACTTCCTTTGGATTTCATGATTTCCACGTCACCATTGGGTTTGACGCCATTAGTAGGGCGGTTGGACAACAACATGCCGGCACGGTCATACAACTCGATTAATTCTATTTCCACATTTCCGGAGACAGAACCGAAGGCATTGGGCGGGAAGGTAATGACGGTTCCTTCCGAGCCGGTAATGGTTCCTCCGGTTGAGGCATCAATGGTGAAGGTTTGAAGCAAATCTTCACGGTGTTGCATGAAAGATTCATGGAGTGCCTGACCGTCCGGTTTCGGATCTTCTTGTTGTTTGGGTTTTTTACAAGCACCTAATATTAAAATTGCTCCAATCAGTACGCTGATTTTGTTAATCCATAGTTTTTTCATTTTTATTAATTTTTAAATGGTTTATACTCAATGGGTTTCAAACGTAATGCCAATTTTGTGGCATTAGGGGTGTTATTCAATGAATGGATTTTTTTATTTGATGAACGTTTAGTTTGATTCAATAAAACTTAGCTAAGAAAAATGTGTGGGAGCATGTTTATCGGTATCTTTTATGAAAATTTATGTTGCGAAAACGGAAATGTTTCATTATTTCATTTATGAGTTGGACAAATATTCTTGTAAGATTGAAGAAAAGTTTATTATTTCCTGCGCCGGCGGGCGAAGTGGTATCCTTTTGAAGGCGAAGCCGAGCGGATGTGCGTTTGAGGAGGCTCCGAGCGGAGACGAGGAGACCCCGCAAAACGCTTTTACATCCGCAGGCTGAGCCGAAAAAGATTTAAACGGAGCACGCCAAATGGCGCCCTAGAAAAATTATTCTATTCCGTGCATCATTTTGAGCAGTTTTTTGTTGAGAAATACCAATATCAAAGCTCCAATTAGGGGCACAACCGTGAAAATGAGAAAAAACCCGCTCATTCCCACTTTTTCGGAAACCGCGTCCATGTAGCCGGCCATGGTTCCGGCCAGTTTGTTGGCTAAGGCTGTGAAGATATACCATATTCCGAAAATGAAAGCAATCATCCGGGCGGGCGCCAATTTACTCACATAAGACAAGCCGACGGGAGAGAGTGAAAGTTCGCCCATGGTGTGCAACAAATAGGCGGCAATGAGGAAAAACATGCTCACCGATGCGGTTTGCGCACCTTTGGGGATGGTGGAAGCACCGTAAGCCAACACGGCGAATCCGGCGGCAAGGAGTGTTAGTCCCATGGCAAATTTATAGGGGCCCGGGACTTTTACTTTGGTCCACAGCTTGGAATAAAGTGGCGCCAAAGTGATGATGAAAAAGGGATTGAGTACTTGAAACCATGAAGCGGTTACTTCGGTTTGCGCAGAAGAATATTCATAGTTCAATCTGTAAATGGCTAAAATCCAAATGATTATAAAACTAATGGTGGTAAACATAACGGTTAAAGGATACTTTTTTCCTATGCGCAACGCCAATTGATAAATGATATAAGAAAGAATAATAAGCGGTGTCAAAGACAAAAAGAAATCAACATATTTAAAAATGGTTTGGGTGGTTCCTTCAATGGTTCGATCGGTGTAGTCTCTTGCAAAGATGGTCATGCTGGTTCCGGCTTGTTCAAAGCTTGCCCAAAAAAGCACCACAAACGAAGCGAATATGAAAATCACTTTCAAGCGGTCTCTTTCCACTTTGTCAAATAGAGCAAGTTTACTCAAGCCCAAATAGATAAAAATAATTAAAGCGAAAAAGGCAAAAATCACCCCTAATCCTATCACAAATACACTCCCGCCAATATTTATTTCAAAAACATTTTCCGGCAACAAATAACCGCCTCGAGTAACCACATTGAAAAGTCCGTCAATAATCCACAATAAAACAGCCGTCAAGCCAATGTATGTCAGTGTTTTATCTTGTTGATTAAAAGGTATTTCTTTATGTACAGGAGCATTGTCTTCATGGAATTGTTTTTGCTGCGGGTGATTGGCTTCTTCGCCGAAAATGCTTCGTGCAAAATAAAATTGAAGCAAGCCGAAAAGCATGAAAATTCCTGCCAAACCGAAACCTAGGGACCAGCTTATACGCTCTCCTAACCATCCTACAAGCATGGTTCCGATGAAAGCGCCGGCATTGACGCCCATGTAGAAAATGGTGTATGCACCGTCGCGTTTGGGACTTCCGGGGGGATACATTTTACTGATAATGGAAGTCATGTTGGGTTTGAAAAAACCGGTGCCTATCACCAACAACAATAGCCCGATGTAGAAAAAGAATTTAAGGTTCATGTCAAGCGGCAGGTCGGCCAAGGCTAAGGATACATGTCCCAGCGTGATGATGGTGGCTCCTACCAAGACTGTTTTGACATATCCCCATTTGTTATCGGCAATCCAACCGCCCAAAAGAGGCATAATGTAAACCAGCATCACATACCAACCGAATAAAACCATAGCCTCTTTGCGCGACCATTCCCAACCTCCGTCCACTATTTTTGCAGTCAAAAACAAAACCAATAAAATCCGCATGCCGTAGTAGGAAAACCTTTCCCACATTTCGGTAAAAAATAAAACGAAAAGTCCGACGGGATGCCCTAAAATTTGCTGATCAAAAAAAGAATTATTTGTTTTATTATTCATTGCCATGCGTTTTAATTGGCCCTAAAGATAGAAAAAAACGGGATGTTTTTGATAATTCATTATTTAGTTAATTTTGTGTACATGAAAGAATGGACATTAATAGGAACCGTAACAATAATACATTTACTTGCCGCCATGAGTCCGGGACCTGATTTTTTTATGGCGGTGAGAAACTCGTTGATGTATTCCAGAAAAACGGGGATTTGGACGGCCGTGGGGTTCGGTTTGGGAATAGGTATCCACATTCTATATTCCATTTTAGGTTTGGCACTATTGATTTCCAAATCCGTCATTTTGTTCAATCTCATCAAAACGCTCGGCGCTTTCTATTTGATGTATTTGGGGGTCAAATCATTTTTCTCTAAAAAAAGTAGTATTTCTTTGAATGGGGTTGAGAAAGAACATGATATAAGTCCGTTTCAAGCCATAAAAACAGGTTTTTTGACCAATGTTTTGAATCCTAAAGCCACTTTATTTTTTTTGAGTTTATTCACGTTGGTTATCGGCCCCGATACGCCGGGTCATGTATTGCTTTTTGTGAGTTTTATCATGATGGTGAATACTTTTCTATGGTTCGCTTTAGTGTCCGTATTTTTTACTCAAAAACATGTCCGGCGCATTTATGAACGTTTTCAAAATATTTTCAATAAAATTTTCGGGGGTGTTTTAATTTTAATCGGCCTTAAACTTTTATTAACTCGAAATAAATAATTACTATGAAAAAAATTTTGTTTCAATGGATGTTATGGATTTCCTTTTTCAATTACGCCCAGGATTTGGATATATACAAACATGAAAAAAACGATAAGTTTGTATTGCCGTCCATACCTGAAAAAATGACTTATGAAGAATTTAAAATTCTAAGTACCGACTTGCGCGTGCAAGATATGATGATTGGCGTTATTTTGCCCGGACATGTACACTTTAAGATCCGGGAGAAAAAATACGGTTATTATTTACTGGGAGCCCGATTATTGGGTTATGCCGGAAGTATATACTTATCTGCTAAGAACCAATCCATTGGAAAGATTTTATTAAAAAAACAACTGGATATAGATAGAAATTTAAACACGGGAGATGTTGTGCTTGCCTATACAAGTATTTTTCTAATAGTGGGGAGCTATTTATATGATTGGATTCATGGTAAATATTTACTAGATGAAAAACAAACCCGGATTCGTTATAAATATGCTCCAAGAAAAATAGCATGGGGTTTTTCTGGTGTACAAATACATGATAAAATATATCCCGGGGTAGGTATAACTATCCAGTTTTAATTAAAAAAGAGGCTATGGAATAGCCCCTTTTCAAAAATGTGACTGAAAATAATATATTTAGCCACACACACACATCTAATCTCTTGTGCCTCCGTGCCCTTTAGCTACAAGAAATAGCATTTTAAGGTTTAAGACAACAAACATAATAAAATTCCAGATAAGACATCTGAGCAACAAAAATCTTTGAAATCCACTCATTTTATATGCAGCCATAATTATAAATTTTATAGTTAGTTAATCAATTTTTTTATTTTATTCGGGGATTAAACTCCATCCGAATTTAAGTTTATTTTTATAGATAAACAAATGATGAAGCATTTTTTTCATCCAATGTCCTGCCAATCCATAATATGCCGATTTCACTTCGCGACCATATTTCGGATACTTATCAAAATCGGGAACAATGGGATACAACATCATCACCACTGCAGAACCCGTAAAGAAACCATAACCTGTTGATGCCACACAACCTGCTCCCATATTAGCCATGGAACCTTTTTCTTTAGGGGTTTTACTTCCGGTTTTTATCATGTGCGCTACATTTTCCGCTACTAATCTGCCTATAATTCCGGAGGGCATACCTGTTCTAGGAGGAGCGGGTGTGATGTTTTTTCCGGTTTTGCTCACCCGAGGTTGGGAAATCGTATGTGGCGGATGAAAGGCAATTCCTGCAGCAAAAATATTGGGATATGTAGGATTTTGATAGGTTTCCGGCCAATCTTTTGCCGACCATTCTTCATACGGTTTCGGAGTATAATCCGCATCTACTATCATGAAAGCTTTGAAAAGCTTATCGGTGATATCATTACCTTCTTTATCATAAGCTTTAAACCCATGACCGGAGAATTTGGGTATTAGCATTCCGAAATCAAACTCAACCTTTCCTTGTTCCCCATGCAAATTTTCATAATAAGCAACTCCGTCTTCAACTTTATAGATTCCTGCTTGAGTTATGTATTTAATTCCTCTGTCTTCAAATAAAAATTCGGCTAAATCCTGTCCGGACCACACTTTTCCTCCGAATTTAAAATACATTTCATTCATTCCGAATTCTCCTACATGATACTCATTGGAAATCCATGTAATATCGGCCTTATCACGAACACCATGTTTTCTCAATGTATCATCTACGTTCAAAATATATTCAAATGCGGCACCTTGACAGGTTGCATTGGCATGTCCGGTACCTATAACAATTTTTACATGTTCTCCCTTTTTCATTCTATCAATCAACGCTTTCAATTCCTTCCAAGCATGCTCTGCATGGTCAAATGAACAAACGGAAACCGTTTTATTTTTTCCGGGGAACAATCCTTCGGTTGCAGCAAAATCCAATTTGGGTCCCGTTGCATTGATCAAATAATCATACGTCACCTTTTCTTTTTCACCTTGTTTATTTCCTCCCGTATATTCTACCAAAACATAAGGTTTATCCAATTCTTTGTCACCTTCGGGATGGAAAGTCAAAACTTTGGCTTGTTTGAAGGTGATATTTTTTCGCTTATACACCGGCGCTAAAGGAAAGGTAGTTTGCCGGGGAGTCATTTTTCCGGTACCAATCCAAATATTAGATGGAATGTACTGAAACTTACTGTTGGGGGTTACAACCACAATTTCGTGTTCTTTTCCCAAATTTTTTCTAAGGTATGCGGCCGCAGTGTGACCTGCAAAACCGGAACCAAGTACAACTACTTTTGCCATATGCTTTATTTTTGATTTTTAAAATTAAACTAAGTTAATTTTCTACTTACTGATTTTTCTCAGCTTTTTTATTTTTTCAGTCAAATATATAAATAAAAATGTAATTTCAAAAAAACTCCCTTAAATACTATAGATTCAAGGGAGTTTATCATGTGATACACAAATAATAGAAATGTTTAAACAAAAAGAACATGTATATTCTGATCATCCATCCTTGTATAAAAATCCCCAACTGTTAAAATTCCATCTACTTCATCAATTAAATCTTCACGTTCTAGATTGAACATTTCCATGGCTAATTTACATGCCCAGAGCTTAACACCTGAAGCCGATAAAATCTCCAAAAATTCATCCACAGGTGGAATGTCCAACTTCTCCATTTGTTTCATCATCATTTTGGAGACCAAGTGTTCCACGCCGGGTAACCCGCCCACAATATTGGGAATATGTAATCCCGGATTTCCAACCGTGGCAATATGAATATCTTTCATTCTTTTTTTATGAATAACATCTAATCCAAAAAATGTGAAGAAGATTTCACATTCAATTCCTTCAGCTCTGGCACCATTGGCCATAATAAATGTAGCATAAACACTGTCTAATGTTGATTTAGACAGAATAAACAACATTTTTTTTACTTTCGGTTTTCCCATAATTTTAAATTTTAAGGTTACAGACAACTTTTCGGCTTGGAAACTCCTGCTATTTTGGTGGACAATTTCAAAGGCCCTCCGGGAAACAATTGATAAAATTCCTTGATATCAACAACACCGCTTTTTTTGACGGTTCTAATAGATAATGGCTTTCCCGATAAAGCCGTTTCTCTTATCCACTTCACCACCGCCATATGGCGTGGTGTGAGTTCAATACCTTCTTCCGCCGCTATGGCACGGGCAATTTCTTCATTCCATTGATTGGGATCAATCAAATATCCTTCTTGATCTACTTGAACGGTTTGACCTGCTAATACTTTTTCCATAATTGTAAAAATTTTTAGATTGGTTATTTTAGTTTAATTTTTTTCCTTTTTCTGACATAGTTGCCGAAACAAATGGAATAGGTATTCCTTTGAGTAACATGTTCCAATAAATCCACCTGAAAGCCAATTTTCCCCAATGATTTAATTTGCTTTCTTTTAGTAATGCCAAAGGGCCAAGTCCCGGAATAGGAAATTTTCCTTCAACAGGTTCTACATTGTAGTTGAAATCTATAAGTAAAGCTTTCCCGTTTCCCGATTCTATAAAACAATTGGCATGACCGTCAAAAGCAGGGAGCAATTCTTTTCCTTCTATATATCTGAGAATATTTTCAGTGAGAATTTCGGCTTCAAAATGAGCCACTGAACCCGCTTTGGAAGCAGGAATATCGGTTGCATCTCCTATCACAAAAACATTTTCATATTCTTTGGATTGGAGTGTATGCGGATCCGTAGGCACAAAATTCAAATCATCACCCATCCCCGAACGTGCAATACATTCATCTCCCATATTAGTTGGAACTGTCACCAACAAATCAAAATCCACTTCCCGGTCACCGTAATCAATGATTTTTTTGTTTTCATTATCCACCCTTTCAATAGCAAAATCCGTGACCATTTTAATTCCTTTTTCCTTCAATAAATAGCCTAATTTTTCTGAACTTACCGGTTTTGTAAAAGCACCGGAAAGTGGTGTAACATAGTAGATTTCCACCTTGTTGCGCATTTTTCTTTTTTTGAAGTAATCATCGGCCAGAAAAGCGAATTCCAATGGTGCAACCGGACATTTGATGGGCATCTCGGTGATGTGAATAACCAACTTCCCGCCTTTCCATGTTCTGAGTTTGTCACGCAAAGCCACGGCGCCTTGAAATGTATAAAAATCAAAAATGTCTTTATGCCATAAAGGGCCTTTCATTCCTTCCACTTCTTCAGGGGCAATTTGACATCCCGTGGCAATGATCAGAATATCATAATTCAACACCCTGTCTTCCAGCAAAACTTTGTTTTCTTCAGGCAAAATCCGGTCTATTTTTGAAGGAATGTAATGTACGCTTTTAGGAAGCAAATCCGGTTTACATTTGACAACGTCTTTTTCCTTATACATGTCAAAAGGGATAAAAAGGAATCCCGGTTGATAATAATGTACTTCATCTTTGTCAACCAATATTATCTCCCATTCTTTGTTCAATTTTTTGGACAAATGTGAAGCCATCATGGTACCCGATGTTCCCGCTCCTAGTATAACTAATGATTTCATAGTTTGATTTTTGTTTTATATAAATGTAACAAACGTAACGCCGGAAAAGAATGACAAAAGGCATTTTTTTGAAAGATTCATAATTTTTGATGTAGAAAAATGATATATGTCAAATTTTTATTATCAATTATTGATAGTAATTGTTATTGCTTTAAAAAATTTTACTTTAAATGATATTTATCATAAAAAAAGGCCACCTGCAAGAGGTAGCCTTTAACCAAAAGAATTAGAATGTTTTTTTAAACCTCAATCTTAGCCCCTAAAAGTTCTACAAATTGTCTGATAAATTCAGGATGACCGGGCCAGGCAGGGGAAGTAACCAAATTCCCGTCCGTCATGGCTTTATCCACATCTATTTCTACATAATCTCCACCGGCGGCTTTGACCTCGGGGGCAACCGCCGGATATGCCGTTAATTTTCTGCCTTTTAAAACCCCGGCCGCACTCAAAATTTGAGCTCCGTGACAAATGGCCGCCACCGGTTTATTCTTTTCAAAAAAATGCCGTGTCATTTCCAAAACCTTTGGGTTTAGACGTAAATACTCAGGCGCTCTACCGCCCGCAATAACAAGTCCGGCATATTCCTCGGGATTAACTTTGTCAAAATCATAATTCAATGTAAAGTAATGACCGGGTTTTTCGGAGTAGGTCTGATCGCCTTCAAAATCATGAATAGCGGTTTTCACCCGTTGTCCGGCCTTTTTGCCGGGACAAACAGCGTGTACTTCGTAGCCGAGCATTTGAAGCATTTGAAACGGAACCATGGTTTCATAATCCTCGGCAAAATCTCCGGTGAATAATAAAATTTTTTTCATTGTCAATTTATTTTAATTCCTTAAATTTAAAAAAATTTCTCTTCAATTAAAACCATATAATAACAAGAAAAATGATTAAAAAACTTTTTCTATTATCAGTGATGACTTTTAACTTCACACTATTTTCACAAAATTTATACCCCTATCTGAACGATCAATCGGGAGGAATAACCCAAGGTTACGGTGCATGGGGAAACTACAACTATATCAGGGAAACACCGGTTGACATCCAAGGAAAAGGGACCGTCACCTTTTATCATCCCGATATAAATCCTGCGACGCAAAAACCTGTTGTATTTTTTATCTCCGGATGGGGTCAAACCTATTTGACCTACGACAAATATTTCAAATATTTAGCTTCTTTGGGATATGCCGTTGTAAACATTTATAATACTAACCCCGGAAACATCCAGCAAAGCTATCAAAACTCTCTGGACATGATTCACTGGGCTGTTCAACAATACGGCCAATGGATTGACACCACAAAAGTTGGACTTGCCGGACATTCCTACGGAGCCGGATCTACCATTTGGTTGGGTATGCATCTCTTTGATGCCCAGCAATCCAATTGGGGAAGCCAAGGAAAATTCATCATTATGTTTGCTCCATGGCTATCCTTTCTTGTCACCGATACGGATTTGCAAAACTACCCTCCCGGAGTTAAACTCTTAATGATCCAAAGTTATGATGACTATCATGCAAACGGAAACACTTACAACACCGACCCGCGTGCCCTGCGAGCCGTTTACCAACTCATCAACATCCCCAACGATGAAAAAGATTTTATAACCGTTTATTCAGACCCCGACCCGGCACATCAATATACCTATCAAGGTAATACTTATGCATACACAGCCAATCATTATGTTGTTTATACCGGTAAATCCGACGATTATGGAAACTACCAACCCTTTGACGCACTGGATGTTTATTCTTCAAACCGGCTTACACATGCCCTGATAAAATATGCATTTGATAATGACCAAAACGCAAAAAATGTTTGCTTGGGCAACAACTCCGCGGCGCAAAGAGACATGTGGATTATGCCCGACCTGGAAGTAACCGACTATTATGTTACAACACGCCCCGAATCCGATTTTGAATACAGATGTTCTGAAAACACCCCTGGAAGTTGGGGCGACCCTTCTATATGGCACCTGCAAAACTATTGTGAAGATGCCGATGGAGACGGAGTCATTGATGCATTAAAAATACCGGAAGTAACCCGTCAAAATTTCCAAATCTACCCCAACCCGGTCCAAAACTTTCTAACTATCCGTCATACACACAATAAAAAAATGCAAATAAGCATCTACGGTCAAGATGGAAAATTACTCCAAAAACACCAAGGAAGTTCCGTCTATATTTTAAACACCGGCACATGGCAAACCGGAATTTATCATTTAAGCATTACAACACGCAACCAAACTTTTCAAGCAAAAATCATCAAGGATTAAATAAAATTATTTTTTTTTTGGCGCCTTATGGCGTGCTTCGTTTAAATCTTTTTCGGCCCGCTCGGTTTTTGGCACAGCACGGCTGCGGGGTCTCCTCAATTCTTCGGAGCCTCCT
>JALVDN010000152.1 GCA_027008965.1 Flavobacteriales bacterium
GCGGAGTGAAACGCCCGCAGGGTGGTTCACGGAGCCTTTGAACATTTAAAAAATAAAAAAACCGCCTTTACGGGCGGTTCTGTAAGGAAGTTGAGGTTTGATTTTACAATAGAGTTTCAAAAATCCTGGTGACTTGGTTCCAATCTTCGGTTTGCGGGTTTTTCTTGGTAGGGTTGATGACTTTGAAACTTTTAATTAAGGCAATGGTGATTCCACCAGCAATATTGGGTAATTCTTTTTCAATACCTTCGCCTATTTCCAAGGGTAGTGGCGGAAGGCCGGCAATGGTTTCCAAGATTTCGGACAGGTCCAGTTCCTCGTCGATTTGACGGAATTCTTCGATGTTGCTTTCAAAACCTTGTGTGATGGGTAAATCCGAATACCAAACCACGTCGCGCCCGTTTTCTTTGGCTCTTTTCATACCCGTTTCAAGCAAACGGTATATAGCTTTGTTGATAAAGTCGTTTAACCGGACAATATCGTTTTTGTCCACGTCCATACTTCCAACTGTCCTAAACAGTTTTTCAAATTTTTTTACTCCTGAAATTTTCATAATTTTTTTTATAAGCGGTTCATCAATGATTATGCCCTTGCCTGAGAATATGACATATTGTCGGGGAGAAGTTTCGGGTTTTTTTCTCAATTTTGCTTTGGAAATTTTTTTTGATCGGAAAGTGGAAGAAAAAAAACAAGTTTTTTTATCGTTGGGAAGTAATACGGGAGACCGTTTGGCTCATTTGACCAAAGCGGTGCGTTTATTGCAAGACAAAGCGGGAGAAATCCTTCATATCTCACCTGTTTATCTGACCCAAGCTTGGGGTTTTGAAGGCCGGAATTTCCTTAATATTGTTGTGGAACTTAGCACAACTCTTTCGCCGCATGCATTGCTTGATACAACCAAACATATAGAAAAAGAAATTGGAAGACAGCCCAGGAAAAATCTTTTATCTTATTCCGACCGGCCGATTGATATTGATATTCTCACTTATGGAAAGGAGCAAATAAAAATAGACGGATTGCAAATCCCTCATAAGCATTTGGCAGAGCGGAATTTTGTGCTTTTTCCTTGGAAGGATATTGCTCCGTCATTTGTGGTGCCGGGTTATGACAGCACGGTAGAAGAATTGGCAGAAGTGAGCACCGATACTTTACTGGCTGAAAAAATAGCGCCCGGATTGGAGATGCCCTATGATTTTTTGACCATTGAAGGAAATATCGGAGCGGGGAAAACCACATTGGCCAAAATGATTGCCGGTGAATATGGTGCACAACTCATTTTGGAGCGTTTTGAAGAAAATCCTTTTTTGCCCAAGTTCTATGAAGATCCTGCGCGTTATGCTTTTCCGCTTGAAATGTCGTTTTTGGCGGATAGATATCAACAACTGATTGACGAATTGTCACAACGAGATTTGTTTAAGAAATTTGTTGTTTCGGATTATTTTGTCATCAAATCCTTGATTTTTGCAGGTGTGACTTTGCAAGATGAAGAATTCAGGTTATACAGGAAGATTTTTAATTTCATGTATAACGACTTGAAGAAGCCGGATTTGTATGTGTATCTTTACAGGGAAACGGATGATTTACTTCATAACATTGCCAAGCGCGGGCGTGATTATGAAAAAAACATAACGGCGGATTATCTGAAAAAAATCCACAACGGCTATATGTCATTTATCAAAACCGCTTCGGATTTGAATGTGTTGATGATAGATGTCACCGGAATGGATTTTCAGCATAAGCCCGAGGTTTATGAAGCCGTGAAATTGAAAATACTCAACGGACTGAAAGAAAAAGAAGAACGCATCCGTGTGGTGAAAATATGCGAAGGATGAGTAAAATCCTGTGTTTGGAAACTTCCACCAAAAACTGTTCCGTTGCGCTCACGGAAAACGGGTTGACGGTTGATGTCTTGGAAGAAGCATCCGAACAATATTCACATGCCGAAAAATTGCATCCGTTCATTCAGGAAATTTTACAAAGAAATAAATGGTCTTTCAACGACCTGTCGGCTGTGGCGGTGAGCGAAGGTCCGGGTTCTTATACCGGACTAAGAATAGGCGTTTCGGCGGCAAAAGGCTTGGCTTATACGCTCCGTATTCCGCTTATTGCCGTTTCCACACTGGAAACATTGGCCCGGAGTGTTCAAGCCGGTGAAGGATACATCATTCCTTTGTTGGATGCCCGTAGAATGGAGGTTTATACGGCCGTTTTTGATAAAGATTACAACATGATTAAACCTGTTTGGGCCGAAATTCTGCATGAAAAATCTTTTGAAGAATTTTTAAAAAAAGGGCCGGTTGTTTTCACGGGGGATGCGGTGGAAAAAACCCAAACAATCATTAGCCATCCCAAGGCGGTTTTTACAGAAAAAAGATATCCATCTGCCAAAGAAATGTCCTCAAAGGCATTTGAAAAATTCCAACATAAAAATTTTGTTGATGTGGCCTATTTTGAACCTTTTTATTTGAAGGATTTTATTGTAACCCGAAAGAAAAAACCATTATGATTATTGATACACACACGCATCTTTTTGTTGATGCTTTCAGAAACGATTTGGATGACGTGGTGAAGCGATCCCGTGCAGAGGGCGTTGAAAAATTTCTATTGCCCAATATAGACGTGGAAAGCATCCCGGACTTGTTGCAAACTGCGGAAAAATATCCCAGGGAAATGTTCCCCATGATGGGACTTCATCCCACATCGGTGAAGGAGGATTACAAAAATCAGTTGGAAATCATTGAAAAAACGCTTTTTTCGGGGAAATTTGTCGGCATAGGAGAGATAGGGATGGATTTTTATTGGGATACAACTTTTGCCAAGGAACAAGAAGATACTTTTAGAACTCAACTCCGTTGGGCCAAGGAATTGTCACTTCCCGTGAGTATTCATATTCGTGAAACTTTTGACGAAGTATTGCGTGTGGTTAGTGAAGAACAGGACGGCAGGTTGAAAGGGGTTTTTCATTGCTTTACTGGGACGTTTGAACAAGCGCTTCAAGCTATAGATTTGAATATGTGGTTGGGCATTGGCGGAGTGGTGACTTTTAAAAACGGGAAAATTGATAAGTTTTTGGACCGGATAGACACTCGTCATTTGGTGGTGGAAACTGATGCACCATGGCTCACTCCCGCTCCTTTTCGCGGTCAAAGAAACGAACCGGCTTATTTGAAATACATACTTTCCAAATTAGCGGATATTTACGGAACAACACCACAAGAAATGGCTTGTATTACCACACACAACGCCATGGATGTTTTCGGTGAATTGAAATCATTTTCTTGAAAAACAGAAAAGCCCCGTTGAGCGGGGCT
>JALVDN010000153.1 GCA_027008965.1 Flavobacteriales bacterium
TGATTTGAGCAACCCACAATGTTTCTTTGAGCCACAATCGTCAAATTCTCCTTTGTTTTGCGCCGCCGGCCCCGCGCTTGCGCGCGGCGCCGGCGCCCTTTGTCTTGTTCTGCGACTTCGGCAGCCCTGCGGTCTGCCTCCGCGGCTCCCGACATTGCTGCGCAATGTGCGGGACAAGTTCCGGGAGCCGGCACGCTCCGCCTTCGGCTTCGCGTTGGTCTCCCTTCGCACGCTTCGGAGCCCTTCGCGCTTCGCAAGCGCAGCGCTTCGGTCTCCTTGCTCAGCGCCGGGCCAACCGCAGCCGTCCCGGCTTTGCGGATGAATGGAATTATTTTTTTAAATGGCTTGTAATAAACTAACTATACACAACAGAATAGTTGCATTAATGGAAAATATAAGTAACTTTGTAGTATATACAACCGTTGTAGCCAATTAGAACAAAGAAAATGAAATACAATGATTTAGACTTAAATAATTGGAAAAAGCTGGATATAAATATTGATAGTTTATGGATTATTGGAGAAAGGGATAAATCAGGAAAACATGCAAATATTTACCACGGGAATTTTATTCCTCAAATTCCCAATCAATTAATTAGACGGTATACAAAAGAAAACGAAATTGTATTAGATCCTTTTTTAGGAAGTGGAACAACACTTTTTGAATGTGAAAAATTAAACCGGAAATTTATCGGGTTTGACATAAACGCAGAAATTATTGAATATGTAAATTCTAAAATGTCACTTAGTAATTTTAATAAATTTGAAATTTATGAATCTGATGTAACAAATGAAAAATCCTTTATTCCTTTAATGGAAAAATCTATTAAAAACTTAAAAGCCAAAAAAGTTCAGTTTGTAATAATGCATCCACCGTATATGGATATTGTTAAATTCACAAATAAAAAGGAAGATTTATCACAAATCACTAACCTTTCTGAATTTATCAACGTCTTTTTAAAAGCAGTAAAAAACGCTATAACATATTTGGAGAAAAACCGTTATTTTGCAATTGTGATTGGAGATGTATACAAAAATAGCGAAGTTATTCCATTGGGATTCTATGTTTTAGATGCCATAAAACGAAACTTTAAGACCAAACTAAAAGGAATTATCGTTAAAAATATTGAAGGCAATCGTGGAAAATTGGGGAAAGGTGGAATATGGAAATATCGAGCTTTAAAAAGTGATTATTTCATTTTCAAACACGAATACATCTTGGTCTTTAAAAAAGAATTTTAGGATGGATTTGCAAAGAGTTGAAAACGAGCTGAAAAAAAGATGGCGATATCCTTACAGTTGGGGAAGAAAACAATCAAATGATTGGGATTATATAACAAACTTTATATACAAAACATACTCATTTCATTCACTTTTGAGAAAAATCGAGAATCTTGATCAAGCACTTAAAAATTACGCATTAAACAGATGGTATAATTTTTGGTCGGCTATGGCGGTTGAATACATTTTTGCCACTCATCCTAATGTCATTGTCAATAAAAATAAGTATGACAAATTGGTCGATTTTAGTATAAACGGCATACCTTTCGACCACAAAACGACCGTATTCCCAAAGGGATTTCATCGTTCACTCGATTATGCTAAACATAACAAAACGGAACTTATTCTTTGGTTATATAAAAATCAAAGTCAACAAGGTAGAAAACATTTAAAAAACAGATTATTTATTGTGCTTTATGACCCAAAAGGTGAACACTGGAAATTAAAAGCTGAGATTTCTTATTTGAAAAATAAAATCGATGATTATGTAAAAAATTTTGATGAAAACAACCTATGTAGATTTAATTTGGAAGGAAATGAAATTTTATCTGACGTAATTTGGGTTGAAAAATAAAACTGTAATAAGAATCTATTAAT
This sequence comes from Flavobacteriales bacterium, assembly GCA_027008965.1. Taxonomy (GTDB): domain Bacteria; phylum Bacteroidota; class Bacteroidia; order Flavobacteriales; family Flavobacteriaceae; genus JAADED01. The sequence goes on from JALVDN010000153.1 coordinate 1,878, forward strand.
GAATTACATCGGCTCAAAATATAAACTTTCAGACTTTATAAACACAACTATTCGTTCTGTTGTTGGCAATGATTTATCCGATAAGGTATTCTGTGATATTTTTGCAGGAACAGGTATTGTTGGCAGAAATTTCAAAAAATCAGTAAAGAAAGTAATAGCAAACGATTTTGAGTATTATAGCTACGTATTGAACAGAAATTACATTGGAAATCATAAACCAATACCAAACAAAGAAAAATACATTGATATACTTAACAAAATTGAACCCGTTGAAGGTTTTGTATATAAGAACTATTGCCTCGGTAGTGGAAGCGGTCGTCAATATTTTTCAGACTATAACGGAAAAAAAATTGATGCAGTCAGACAACAAATTGAGAAATGGAAAAATTATAATGAAATTTCCGAAAACTTATATTTTTTCCTATTGGCAAGTCTTTTAGAAAGTGCCGATAAAGTTGCTAATACTGCTTCCGTTTACGGTGCATTTTTAAAGCATTTAAAAAAATCAGCACAAAAAGAATTATATATTGAACCCGCTGATTTTTTTATTAACGATAATGAGCATCAGGTTTTTAATGAAGATAGCAATCAATTAATAAAAAAAATTGAAGGAGACATACTTTATCTAGATCCACCATACAACACAAGACAATACGGAGCTAATTATCATTTGTTGAATACAATTGCTTTATATGATAATTTTGAACCAAAAGGAAAAACAGGTTTAAGAAATTACAAAAAATCTCAATATTGCAGTAAACGCTCTGTAAAAAATGCTTTTGAAGAATTAATCAAAAATGCAAGTTTTAAATATATCTTTTTAAGCTATAATAATGAAGGATTAATGTCTGTGAAAGAGGTAGAAGAAATTATGTCCAAATATGGAAAATATGATTTAGCAACAATAGATTATCAAAGATTTAGAGCTGATAAAGAAGAAAACAGAAACCATAAAGCAAATAAAACAGAAGAATATTTACATATACTAGAAAAAAGATAACCTGCTACAATTCAGCTAATAGGTTTAGCGATTAATCGTTGTTAACCAATATATTGAACTTAATCAATGAAAGTAATAAAATAATCCGGACCATAAAATTCTCCACTACTCCTACACATAACCGTTATCTTCCATTCCCGCGAATAATCGCACAAATCCGGCCATTTAAGCCGGAAGTTGCACATAACGTAGATTCCCACTATTGCCAAAATAACGACGCTCCTTCAATGTTTATGATAGCAGAAGTAGATCTGAAATCGTAAATCAAATGTTTGATATTCATTATTCAAGCGCGATTTATCGCGCGCCAAACGCGCCAGGGATGGGAGCGGTTATGCGGCGAAGGGCAGGCCGAATTTTTTGTGCCGGCGGCGGGGGCTCCCAGAGGAAGAGACCACGGCGCCGGATTTACAAAAACCGG
>JALVDN010000154.1 GCA_027008965.1 Flavobacteriales bacterium
CAATGAAAAATAAAACCGGCGAAAATCAGTATTCATCAGCGGTTAACTACAAACCTATTGCAGAATCAAACAATTTTATCGTATTAGAAAAATACACTTTGCCAACGAAGGTAAGCGAAGCCCCGGCCGGCTATCAGTCCGAAGCCGCATTGGAGCGCGAACTGATTCGAGACTTGCAAAACCAAGGTTATGAGTATGTGAATATCAAAACCCCGGGGAAGCTTTTGGCCAATGCACGCACCCAAATTCAAAACCTCAATAACGTTCAATTCACCGATGCCGAATGGGAGCGCTTCGTAGAGGAATATTTGGACAAGCCCGGAGAAACACTCATTGACAAAACCCGGAAAATCCAGGATAATCACATTTACGACTTTGTTTTTGACGACGGGCATATTGAAAACATTTATTTGGTGGACAAAAAAAATATTGCCCGGAACAAAGTGCAGGTCATTAATCAGTTTGAACAGGAAGGTAAATATAAAAACAGGTATGATGTCACCATTCTGGTCAATGGCTTGCCCTTGGTGCATATCGAACTCAAAAGACGGGGCGTAGCCCTGCGTGAGGCTTTCAATCAGGTGCACCGGTACAGCAAAGAAAGTTTCAATACCGAACATTCGCTTTTCAAATACATACAGGTTTTTGTGATTTCCAACGGCACCGATACACGCTATTTTGCCAATACTACCAAACGCGATAAAAACAGTTTTGATTTTACCATCAACTGGGCAAAAGCCGACAATACGCCAATCAAAGATTTGAAAGATTTTACGGCCACTTTTCTGCAAAAAAACACCCTTCTTCAAGTAGTGCTTCGTTATTCGGTTTTTGATGTAAATAATACTTTGTTGGTGATGCGCCCCTACCAAATTGCCGCCACCGAACGTATTTTGTGGAAAATCCAAAGCGCCTACAACAACAAACAATGGGGCACGCTGGAAGGTGGCGGTTATATATGGCACACTACCGGTTCGGGCAAAACGCTTACCAGTTTCAAGGCCGCACGTTTGGCAACAAAGTTGCCATTTATTGACAAGGTGTTTTTTGTGGTTGACCGCAAAGATTTAGATGCCCAAACCATACGCGAATACAAACGCTTTTCGCCCGATAGCGTTATCGGCTCTTCCAGCACACGCGGTTTGAAACGTAATATCGAAAAAAACGATAACAAAATCATTGTAACCACCATTCAAAAACTCAACCGCCTGATGAAAAGCGAAACCGATTTGGAGGTTTACAACAAACAAGTGGTTTTTATTTTTGACGAAGCCCACCGCAGCCAATTCGGTGAGGCCCAACGCAATCTTAAAAAGCGCTTCAAAAAATATTACCAGTTCGGTTTTACAGGCACTCCCATTTTTACCGAAAATGCTTGGAGCGCCGAGACCACGGCTAGTGTTTTTGGCCGTCAATTGCATTCTTATGTAATAACCGATGCTATTCGCGATGAAAAAGTATTAAAGTTCAAGGTGGATTACAACAATGTAAAACCAAAGTTTAAAAATATTGAAACAGAACAGGATGAATTAAAGCTAACGGCATTGGAAACAAAGATGGCTTTTTTACATCCCGAACGCATTAAAGAAGTTGCCAAATACATTCTCAATAATTATCACCTGAAAACCCATCGCTTGCATGGCGATGACAAAGGTTTCAATGCCATGTTTGCCGTAAGCAGTATTGATGCGGCTAAGCTTTATTACCAAACCTTGAAGGAATTACAAAAAGATAGTGACCGGCCATTGAAAATTGCCACCATTTTTTCGTATGCCCCCAATGAAGAACAGGATGCCATAGGCAATATTCCCGACGAAAATTTTGAACCCGGTGCCTTGGATATGACCGATAAGGAATTTTTGAAAAAAGCAGTTGAGGATTATAATCGGATGTTTGGAACCAGCTATGATATTGATAGTAAGTCTTTCCAAAATTATTATCAAGATTTATCCCAACGTGTTCGAAATCGCGAAATAGATTTGGTGATTGTGGTTGGAATGTTGTTGACAGGCTTTGATGCGCCACGTCTCAATACGCTTTTTGTTGATAAAAATTTGCGCTACCACGGTCTCATTCAAGCCTATTCGCGCACCAACCGGATTTATGATGCAACCAAAAGTTTTGGAAATATTGTAACCTTTCGTGATTTGGAAAAGGCTACCATTGATGCCATTACACTGTTTGGAGATAAAAATACCAGAAATGTAATACTTGAAAAAAGTTTTGAAGAATATTTAAAGGGCTTTTTGGACGAACTCAAAAACAAACAACAACCCGGATTTTTGGAAGTAGTGGAAGAACTTCAAGAAAAATTCCCCGAGCCGGCTCAAATTGAAACCGAAAAAGAGAAAAAAGAATTTGTGAAGTTATTTAATGAATATTTGAAATTGGAAAATATTTTATCCAACTATGATGAATTTGCCGCTATCAAAGAATTACAACAAGTAGATGATAAAACCAACCCGGAAATCATTGAGAACATAAAAGAAAAATATTGCCTCACCGATGAAGATATAGAACGAATAATAAATATTGAATTACCACCCGAACGAAAAATACAAGATTACAAATCCACCTACAACGATATACGTGAATGGATAAGACACGAACGTGCCAACAAGCAAGAAGAAGAATCTAAAATAAACTGGGACGATATTGTATTTGAAGTGGAATTATTGAAATCCCAAGAAATCAATTTGGATTATATTTTGGAACTGATTTACGAAAAACACAAAAAACAAAACCGCAAAGATGCCATTATTGAAGACATACGCCGTATAATAAGGTCGAGCATAGAAAACCGGGCCAAAGAAGACTTGATTATTGATTTTATCAGTGAGGCGGATTTAGATAGATTCAAAGATAAATCCGATTTAATCGATGCTTTCTTTGAATACGCTCAACAAAAACAAAAGATTGAAGCCGAAAAAATCATTCAAGAGGAAAACTTGGATGTGGAAAATGCAAAATGGTATATTCTCACATCGCTCAACAGGGGATTTGCCAGCGATCAAGGAACTGAACTCAATGAGATTTTACCTAAAATGAGCCCGCTCAATCCGGAATACCTCCCCAAAAAACGCCGTGTGTTTCAAAAACTAGCGGCATTTGTAGAAAAATTCAAAGGTATCGGAGGGAAACTATAACAATATTCAATTAACAAAAAACCCCACCATCAGGCAGGGTTTTTTATAATCAAATTGTTGATTACATCATCGGCATTCCGCCTCCACCCATTCCGGGTGCTGGAGCCGGATTTTCTTCTTTTTTCTCAATCAATG
>JALVDN010000155.1 GCA_027008965.1 Flavobacteriales bacterium
GGCACGTGCAATGGCCACCCTTTTTTGCTGTCCGCCCGAAAGTTCGGAAGGATATTTTTTATTAACTCCCGGAATGGCCACCTGCTCCAATACTTCATCCACCCTTTCTTTCATCTCTTTGGAAGATTTTTTGGTAAACATTTTCATGGGAAACGAAATATTTTCTTCCACCGTGAGCGAGTCAAACAGTGCATTTCCTTGAAATACCACCCCCATTTCTTGCCGTAACTTCTTTTTTTCGGCGGGCGAAAGTTTGCTCCAAATTCTTCCGTCAAATGAAATTTCGCCTTCATCCGGTTGGATCAATCCCATGATGCTTTTGAGAAAAACCGTCTTCCCCGAACCGCTCTGACCGATAATCATATTGGTTTTACCCTTCTCAAAAACCGCACTGATGCCTTTGAGAACTTCCGTTCCGTTGAAAGATTTTTTTAAGTTTTTTACTTCAATCATTTAGCTCAACAATAGTTGCGTTAAAATATAATTCCACAAAACAATCATCACACTGGTCCAAATAACCGCCTTGGTGCTGGCACGTCCCACTTCCAAGGCTCCGCCTTTCACAAAATAGCCGAAAAACGACGGAATGGTGGCAATGAAAAAGGCAAAAACCACCGTTTTGATGAGCGAATAAGTGAAATGAAACGGATCAAAACCAATCCGGATGCCTTCCAAATAATCCTGCGTGCCGACCAATCCCGTAACAATACCTGCCACCCAACCGCCAAAAACGCCCAGAAACATGCTCAAAATAATCAAAAACGGATAAAAAGTAACCGTGGCCAACACCTTGGGCAAAATTAAAAAATTGGCCGAATTGATACCCATCACGTCCAAAGCGTCAATCTGTTCGGTGATCCGCATGGTGCCAATGGTAGAAGCAATATACGATCCCACTATGCCGGCCAAAATAACCGAACTCAATGTTGGCGAAAACTCCAAAACCACCGATTGCTTGGCCGCAAATCCTATCAACGACGGATCAATCAACGGATTATCCAAATTCAACGCCGTTTGAATCACCACTACCCCACCGATAAAAAACGAAATAAACGACACCAAGCCCACCGTCTTCAACCCGATATCATCCAACTCCCGCGCATAATTTTCCCAAAAAACCTTCCTGTTGTCCGGTTTTCTCATCACCTCCTTGAGCAGCAAAAAATACTTCCCGGTGATATGCAAAAACTGTCCTATCGGGTTCATAAGGGTCAAATCTTTTAGCAAATATACTCATTTACACATTCCCAAGCACTTTCCTTGTTTACATCTTATTTTTTAGGGCGCCTTATGGCGTGCTCCGTTTAAATCTTTCTCGGCTCAGCCCGCGGATGTAAAAGCGTTTTGCGGGGTCTCCCGGCATTCGCCGGCGAGCCTCCTCAAACGCACATCCGCTCGGCTTCGCCTTCAAAAGGATAACACTGCGCCCGCCGGCGCGGTGAGATTCCTTGTCGCTTTGCTCCGCCGGAATGACATGGCGCTACTGATTTTATGTAGGAGAGTGTGTCATTTCGTGGGAGCGAGCCGCAGGCGAGCGACGAGAAATCTCAAACAAATTTGACAAAAAAATGAGATTCCTCGTCGTTCCAGCATGCGCCGGAACTCGCTCGGAATGACAGTGTGCTACGAATTTCATTGTGTTTTTAGTGTTGTCATTTCGAAGGAGTGAACAAAGTGAACGACTGAGAAATCTCAAACATTTGGTAGGTGAATAGAGACTTCTCGCATGCGCTCGAAGTGACAGAAAAATTTGTCGTTAAAAAGCCGGTTATTTGAGTGTTGTTAGGTATTAACCCGAATCTTTACAAACTTGTTTCGGGAAAAAATTTATAACCCGAATCAAAATAACACATAGAAAGGCTGAGGTAATAAGCTAAAAAACATTATCTATGGTTCTTTTGAAAGAATCATTTTCACAAAACTTTCCGGGTCCATAACGCCTATTTGACTGTGTTTATAGTCTTTGACGTTGCGGGTGACTATCACTTCTATTTTTCCGCTTTCCAAGGCGGCAAAATGTTGCAAAGCATCCTCAAAATCTTTAAAACGGGAATACAATGCTTTTTGTACGGCATGCTCATCCATGGCCAATATGTGAACAATGGATAAAAGTTGCTTTAATTTGTCAATGATTTTTTCATGGGATGAAACGCGACGTAAAATATAGTAAATGTTACTGATGGAAACCGGTGTTATATAAGCGTTTAATTGTTGTTTTTCACAAAGACTCAAAAGGACTGAAGCATCCTCTGAAAATGGTTTCCGGTCAAAGAAAAAATCCAAAATAACATCCGTATCCAACAATAGGTTTTTCACTCCATGTATTTTTTACTTAATTGCTCTTGCAATTGACTTTTATAATCCTTTGATGAAGGGTCTTTGAAACTACCACGCAAAGCTTTTACCGTAGGAGAATCATGCTCCTTCACTTTTTCACCGGAGGTGATGATTTTCAAATAGTTTTCAATGATATCCGATAAACTCCTGCCTTTTTTTTGAGCGTATAGCTTGGCTTTCTTGATGACCGATTGATTTATGTTTAATGTCAATTTGGTATTCATAAAAAAGGAATTTACGTACAAAAATACAAATTTTTATACGTAAATCCAAACCGGCATTTTATTTGTACTTCACACAAAAATAAGCGCCAGGGATGGGAGCGGTATGAGGCGAAGGGGAAGAGGAGTGTTTTTTGTGCTTGCGAGGAGGCTTGGAGCGGAGGCGACAAGACCCCGCAGCAAGCCATACAAAAACCGGCTTGCCCGAGCCGAATTTAAGCGGACAGCCCGGCCGGCGCCACATGCGTGCCGGCAGGCGGGAGGGCGCTCCGTCGTCCCGAAGCGCCTGCCGGTACGCCGAAGGCGTCACGAATGTGTGCGGCGGGGCGCCCTGAAAATTTTTTTAAAACACCCGGACTATCTGGTGAAGAGCATTTCGCGGTATTTGACCAAGGACCATATTTCGTCGTCAATAAGCATTTCCAGTTGGTCGGAGAGTGTGCGCACGCTATTCATTTCGGGCAGGATTTCATCTACGATGTATGTGGCTTTTTTATCGGGGTCTCCGGTTTGCTCCAAGCGGGTGATTTTGGTTCGGAGTTCGGATAATTGTTTGTAGAGCCGGCCGATGTTTCCGGAGAGTTCGTCCAAAACTTTTTTGTTGTAGCTCAAGTGCTCGTCGTTTTCGCCGTAGATTTTTTTCATTTCGGCCAGGGTGGATGCCAAGCGTTTTTGATAGTTGACGGCGGTGGGCAGCACATGGTTGGAGACCAAATCG
>JALVDN010000156.1 GCA_027008965.1 Flavobacteriales bacterium
CTATAGAAATTATTTGGAAATGGGAAATCAATCCCGAAACCGGTAAAAAGAAGAAGGCTATTGATAAACACATTTATCATTTGAGCATGTGCACCATGTGTTCATTGTGTATTCAAGCGTGTCCAACAAATGCCATCATGTGGTCAACCAATTTTCATCATGCCACAACCGACAGAATACAACTAACCAAAATATTGAACAAACCGGGTTCCAAACTCATGGAAGGTGTAGAAGAATAAGCTTATGGAAACGATTTTGTTTTACATATTAATGTTCATCGTGATAGTGTCCGCCCTATTAGTGGTAAATACGGATAAAATTTACCGGGCGGTACTTTATTTATTGTTTGTATTACTGGGCATTGCCGGCATATACTTTATGTTGGATTATGATTTTCTGGGAGCGGTTCAGCTTTCGGTTTATGCCGGAGGGGTGGCCGTATTGTTTATTTACGTGGTCATGCTGACTGAAAAAGTGGGCGAACCTATCAGAAAAATTGCTCCTTTCAGAAGAATGGTAGCCGGAATAACAGTCATTTTACTGATGGCTTTAGCATTATATGCGATTTGGAGTTTTGATTTCCAAGAAGTTACCACCAAAAAGGAAGTAACCATTCGTGAAGTGGGTCATGCTTTATTAAGTTATGAAAAAAACGGTTTTATTCTGGCATTTGAAGTGATATCCGTGATATTATTGGCCGCCATGATAGGAGCCATTGTTATCGGTAGAACCAAAAAATCAAAAAGGTGATGGAAGGAATTAGCATTCAGATTGTTTTGACTTTTACAACCATATTATTTTTTATCGGTTTGTATGGGTTTATAACGCGCACCAATTTGATAGGAATTTTAATTTCCTTGGAACTGATGCTCAATGCTGAAGCGGTGAACTTTTTCGTATTGAATAAATATTTGTTTCCCGGGGTTTTACAAGGGTCGGTTTTTTCCTTGTTTATTATCGCATTGGCGGCGGCGGAAACGGCTTTGGCCTTAGCCATAATAATCCAAGTATATAGAATGACAGGATCGGTGGATGTCAAAGAAGTAAAAGATCTAAAACATTAAAAAAACAAAATGATGAGCGCTTTTGAATACGTCATATGGATTCCGCTTCTACCTTTATTAACCTTTTTGTTATTGGGCCTGTTTAATAGATTTTTTAAAGAACCGGTTTCGGGATATGTAGGCACTTCTGCAATGGCTGTGGCTTGGTTTCTTTCTCTAAAAACCGCCATAACATATTTTTTTGATGCCGGACTGCAGAACGGGAAATATATGCCTGTTGAAGTTTTTAAACTGGAATGGATAAAATTTCATAGCGGATTATCCATTGATATGGGAATCATGCTTGATCCTGTTTCTGTTATGATGTTGGTAGTGGTCACCACCATTTCTTTCATGGTCCATTTTTATAGCTTGGGATATATGCATGATGATGAGGGGTTTTCAAGATTTTATGCATATCTTTCATTATTCTCGTTTTCCATGCTTTCCTTGGTGTTGGCCACCAATCTTTTTCAAATATATATTTTCTGGGAATTGGTTGGGGTTTCATCGTTTTTATTGATAGGATATTACTTTACTAAACCTTCGGCCATCAGAGCGGCTAAAAAGGCTTTTATAGTTACACGTTTTGCCGATTTTTTCTTTTTGATAGGAATTTTAATGATAGGTTATTTTGTAGGAACTTTTGATATAGAAACCCTGAATGGTTCTCAAACCATACAGTGGATTTTACAAAATCAATTTCCGGTATTTCTTGGTCTTTCCGTCATTACCTGGGCTTTGATATTAATTTTTATAGGTGGTGCCGGAAAATCCGCCATGTTTCCTTTGCATATTTGGTTGCCTGATGCGATGGAAGGCCCCACGCCCGTTTCGGCTCTTATTCATGCCGCCACTATGGTGGTGGCCGGCGTTTTCTTAGTGGCCCGATTGTTCCCTTTATTTTTTCACATAGAAGGAGGCTTTGCATTACGCGTGGTGGCAGTAGTAGGAACTTTTTCGGCATTATTTGCCGCAGTGATAGCTCTGACACAAGAGGATATCAAAAGAGTCTTGGCCTATTCAACCATGTCACAGATAGGTTATATGATGATGGCACTGGGCGTTTCGGGTTTTGAAGGTATGGAAGGATTGGGTTTCACGGCAGGTATGTTCCATTTGTTCACCCATGCCATGTTCAAAGCACTTTTATTTTTGGTGGCGGGAGTTGTCATCCATGCCGTTCATTCCAATTTGATGAAAGACATGGGTGGATTACATCGATACATGCCGGTTTCAAGCTGGACTTTTCTCATTGCCGCTTTAGCTATTTCAGGAATTCCGCCACTTGCGGGTTTCTATAGTAAAGATGTTATTTTGGAAGCCGCCTTTCATTATAGTTTTATCATTTGGCTCACCGGATTTATTGTTGCCGGGTTGACAGCCTTTTATATGTTCCGCTTGTATTTCAGAATTTTTCATCACCGGGAAAAAACTTATGCCCATCCTCCACGGGAAGAAAGTAATTACATGAAAATACCTTTGATTTTCCTGGCGGTTTTAACCTTTACGGTAGGATGGTTATTCACCCCTTTTTCAAAATATGTATCTCCTACAAGAGAAGCTTTTCATTATCATATTCATTGGACCGACCCTTTGGTTTGGGGCTCTATGTTAATAGCATTATCGGGTATTGTCGCCGCTTGGATATTCTATTACAAACCGACAGCCTATCCGGATAAGATTGCAAAAAGTTTAGGAGTGCTTTATACCTGGACAAAAAATAAATTTTATGTGGATGAAGCTTATTTATTTGTTACCAAGAAAATCATCTTTGATAAAATTTCAAAACCCGCCGCTTGGTTTGACAGGAATATTGTAGATGGTATGATGGATGCCATCGGAAATACAACGGTTTGGATAAGTGAAAAAATTAAACCTATTCAATCCGGAAGATTGCAAGAATATGCCATATATTTTATTTATGGTGTTGTGATATTGATCATGGCGTTTTATTATATGAATTATAAAATGTAGGAAGAATGGATATTTTAACCTTGTTTGTTATTGTTCCGGTCATAACAGTGATTGCTTTGATTTTCACAAAAAATTTAAAGCAAGCTCGTGTTGTAGCTTTATTAGGTATGTTGATTCAATCTATAATGGCCTTCCATTTGGTATATCAATATCTGAAAATCAGGCAAGCGGGCAATGATGACATCATGGTTTTTACACGTGATGCGGTTTGGTTCCCCGATTGGAACATTCATTATTTTATTGGGGTTGACGGCA
>JALVDN010000157.1 GCA_027008965.1 Flavobacteriales bacterium
AGAAATTATCCGTGCCTTGCGGGAAGTAACCGCTTCCCCTTTCCGCGTGGATGCCAATGCCGCCTGGAACATCAACAAAACCATTGAAATGAGCCGTTGGTTAAAAGAAAGGAATGTGGAATTTATTGAGCAACCTTTGCCTGCGGGTTTGGAAGATAATTTGAAACAACATCTGGATCAAATGGCCCTTCCCGTTTTGGCCGATGAATCTTGTAAAACCGAAAATGATTTGGATACTTGTTTGGAATCTTTCCACGGAATCAACGTAAAACTCACCAAAGCAGGCGGCATAACGCCGGCATATGAAATGCTCAAAAAAGCCAAAAACGCAGGTAAAAAAACCATGATCGGTTGCATGACCGAATCTTCCATCGGCATTTCTGCGGCAGCACAACTTTTGGGTTTATGTGATTATGCCGACCTGGATGGCGCACTTCTTCTCGCCAAAGACTTGGCGAAAGGTGTCAAAATAACTGCTCGGGGAAATATTTATCCTGCCACACCGGGGAATGGAGTTGTATTCAAAGAAAATCTATAACCAATTTTTCCAAGGAATACGGCTTAAAACCAACAACAAACCCAACCCGTAAAAAATAATAATGGAAAGAAATTTCCTTTTGCTCTCAATCTGATAAAACATTCGCCTGAATCCATACAACAAAAACAAAAGCGCAATCAAATTCATCACGGGATGCTCCACAAAAATCAATCGTAAATCCGGATTTTTCATAATATAACCCATCCCTTCATCTTTGAAATAATGAAAATGCGGAGACGTTAAATACGTGATTACCCCCAACAAAATTTGCAACACAAAAACAATCAACGTAAAAAGGGCCAATCTCAAATCCAACTCTGTTCTATATTTCCGCCCCATAAAAAACCCGGCTAAATGATGCCCTATCACACCTGCCAACATAAATAAAGTAAAAAATGCCCAAGAAGAATGAATAGAAACCCACATAATTTAGAATGATTTTAATTAACACAAATATAATCAAAAAGCATTTAAGAGAATATAATTTTTTCCGGGCGCCTTATGGCGTGCTCCGTTTAAATCTTGCTCGGCTCAAGCTGTTTTTATAAATGGTGTTGCGGGGTCTTGTCGTCTTCGCTCCAAGCCTCCTCGCACCAATAAAAACTCGCTTTCGCCTTTGCAAGGATAACACTACGCCCGCCGGCGCATAATCAGTAGATATAAATTTTAAAAACCATGCGAGAGAAAACAAGTGAGATCATGCGTCCAAAGTATTTTAAAGGATACAGGTTTTCCGAGCTGTACAGTAAAGCACCCATGACAGTTCAGGGAGATAGATAATATCTTTTTTTTTTTTTAAATTCTTATCTGAGATGCGGACAACCGTATGTGGGATCCACGGTTTTACATCCGAAATTATATCCCAGAGAAAGTTGATGAAAACCTCCCGTTCCGAAAGTATTACCTGCAATAGAATGGGTGTAGATATAGGTTATAATGAAATTCTTATAATAGAATCCGGCCAAAGGAGAAATGTGCTGGAGCGATCCGTAGGGACTATTATCCAAATACATTCTATAGGAAGCACCCCAGTAAAAAGTCCCGGACGGAAGTTCGTGATAGAATTTCAAATTTCCGTCGGCAATGATATTTCCGTTGAATTCCTTGTATTGTACCATGAAAGATGGTTCGATATGAAACGTTCCTCTTGTTCTAATGAAATAGCCTATATGACCTACATAGTTCCTGAGATTGACGTTTTCCAATCCGGGTGAGTATAAAGGACGCACCATATTTAAAAGATTTTTCACACTCCCCAAAAGGAAAAAGTTTTGCACGTGATAAGCAAAACCTACGTCTATATTAAAATAGCCTTCACTTTGTAAAGTATAGGCAATGACGGGATCAAAGTCACTCGGGTCAAAACTTGTTTGGTCCAATTGATGCATCACATACATGGCACTTATCCCAAATGAAAGTTGATTTAATGTTCTACCCCGGCTGAGTTTCAAATGTTGTGCAAAAGCCAGTTGAATTCCTTTTTGGGAATGATATCCGTTTCTGTCATTAAAAAGGATGAATCCATAACCTGATGAGGAGCCGAGATGAGAACTCAAAGATAATGTTTGCAGCATGGGAAAATCTTTCACCCCGGCCCATTGCATTCTTCCGGTCAACCTGATTTTATTACAAAAGCTGGCACCGGCCATAGCCGGATGTATAAGAAAAAGATTATCTGTTAAATGATCGTAATAAATGGGTACTCCTTCTTGCGCTTTCATTCCCGAAGGTATATTCAAAAAAAAGGTGACAATAATGAGGCTTATGATATTTACTTTAAAAACTTTCATAACATAATTTGTATAGACGTCAGATGTTCGTAAAAATAGTAAAAAAATCCATATGAATTATTTTTCACTAAAAAAGGAATCAACAAATTCATATTTGTCAAATTCTTGCAAATCTTCCATTTTTTCGCCCACGCCAATATATTTTACGGGGATTTCAAATTGATCGGAAATACCTATTACCACACCTCCTTTGGCTGTTCCGTCGAGCTTGGTTACGGCCAAAGCCGTTACATCGGTGGCTTTGGTGAATTCTTTGGCTTGTTCAAATGCATTTTGTCCGGTTGTGCCGTCAAGTACCAAGAGGACTTCATGGGGTGCTTCGGTCACCAGTTTTTTCATCACCCGTTTTACTTTGGACAACTCATTCATCAAGTTGATTTTGTTGTGTAGCCTGCCGGCAGTATCAATCAAAACCACGTCTACATCGTGATGCAACGCATGATGAAGTGTATCGTAAGCCACCGAAGCAGGGTCGCTTCCCGGTTTTTGTTTGATGAGCGGAACGCCGGCGCGCTCGGCCCAGATTTCCAATTGATCTATAGCGGCGGCACGGAAAGTATCCGCGGCACCGATCACTACTTTTTTTCCTTGGGTTTTGAATTTATGAGCCAGTTTACCGATGGTGGTGGTTTTACCAACCCCATTGACCCCCACCACCATGATCACATAGGGTTTGGTATTTTCCGGAGTAAATTTGGTTTTTCCCGTTTCTTGCTCAGCCAGCAATCCTGCAATTTCTTCACGCAGAATTTGATTTAATTCGGACGTGCCCAAATATTTATCGCGTGCTACTCTGTTTTCTATTCGCTCAATAATTTTTAAAGTGGTTTCTACCCCTACATCCGAAGTGATCAAAACTTCTTCCAAATTGTCTAAAACCTCGTCGTCCACTTTGGATTTTCCGGCTATGGCTTTGCTGAGTTTACCAAAAAAACTTTTTTTGGTTTTTTCCAAACCTTTATCCAGTGATTCTTTTTCTTTTTTAGAAAATATACGTTTAAATAGTGCCATTTTCTTTTTTCTTTTTTCAAATATAAAAAAAGCCGCACAAGTGCGGCTTTATTAAACTCTCAATGAAAATGTTTTCAATCACTTGTTTTTCAGATATTCTTTTGCCACATCGGCGTTCATCACTTTTTCTTCAAAAGTGTATGCTCCGGTTTTCGGGTTTTTCACCGCTCTGATTACTTTGGTGAACTTCTTGGAACCGGTTTGAAGGGTTGCTACAACTTTCTTTGCCATGGTCTATCGTATTATTTGATTTCTTTGTGAATGGTATAACGTTTCAAAATGGGGTTGTATTTCCTGAGCTCCAAACGTTCAGGTGTATTTTTCTTGTTTTTGGTGGTGATATACCTGGATGTTCCCGGCAATCCCGATTTTTTATGTTCTGTGCATTCCAATATTACTTGCACTCTATTTCCTTTTTTCTTGGCCATGATACTTAAATTTTACGGGTTAGATAACCTTTTTCTTTGGCACGCTTCAAAGCTTCTTCTATACCAACTTTGTCAATGAGTCTCAAACCGTCTTTACTCACCTTCAAAACAATCCATCGATCTTCGCTCGGCAGGTAAAAGCGTTTTTTGAATAAATTCACTCTAAACTTCCGCTTGGTTTTATTGTGTGCATGAGAGACATTGTGTCCGCTCATGGGTTTTTTTCCTGTTATTTCACATATTTGTGACATGACTTTTTGTTTTTTTACGGATTATTCTTCTGATTCGGATTGCACTTCTTCTTCAGGTTGTTCTTTTACAGGTTCTTCTTTTTGAACTTCCTCCAATTTGACTACCTCAAACGGCAAATCAACAACCACTTCTCTATGCAATCTGACTTTGGCAACATATTTACCCAATCTTTTCACATTTCCTCCCGGTACGATGATATATTTTCTGTCAATATCAAATCCGGCTTCTTTCAAAAATTCCGCAATATTGGCATTATTCACGGAACCGAATAATTTTCCGGCTTTTCCTGCTTTAGCAAAAATTCTAACGGATAATGCTTGAAGTTTTTCGGCCATTTTTTTGGCTTCATCAATCAAGTGTTTTTCTTTATGAGCTTGTTGACGAAGCTTTTCCTCCAATTGTTTCTTAGCCGACGGCGTTGCCATCACGGCATAGCCTTGAGGAATCAAGTAGTTTCTAGCATATCCGTTCTTCACTTCAACGATATCATCCTTGAAGCCTAAGTTTTCTACATCCTTCAACAATATAATTTCCATGACTTCAAATTATTTTAACATATCGGTTACAAACGGTAATAATGCCAAATGTCTAGCCCTTTTTATGGCTTTGGCCACTTTACGCTGATTCTTTTGGCTCAATCCTGTAATTCGGCGCGGCAATATTTTGCCTTGCTCGTTTAAAAATTGCAATAAAAAATCAGGGTCTTTGTAATCCACATATTTGATACCCCATTTCTTCAACCGGTCGGATTTCTTTACTTCCTTTTTGGTTTCAATATCCAGCGGTGTTAGAAACCTGATTTCCGACTCTTTTTTATTTTGATCTAATATGGACATGGCTTAGGACTTTTTTTCTTTGATTTTCTTTCTTCTTTTTTCTGCCCATTCGGCGGCATATTTGTCTAATTTGACAACCAAATGTCGCATCACTCGCTCATCCCTTCTGTATTCCAAGTCAAGCTTTTCAATCAATTCCGGTTCAGCTTTGAATTCTATCAAATGATAGAAACCGGTTTTTTTGTGTTGAATCGGGTAGGCCAATTTCTTGAGCCCCCAATCTTCTTCCCAGATGATTTCCGCACCGTTAGAGGTTAGAAAATCTCTGAATTTCTTAACTGCTTCCTCTACCTGCTCCGCAGATAGAACGGGAGTTAAAATGAAAACAGTTTCGTAGTGATTTTTCATGTTAAATAATATCAATAATTTATATTCCCCTAATTGGGCGTGCAAATATAGAAATTTTTACAATGAAATGAAAATGATTATTTTTTTAGCAAACCATAAATCCCTTGATTTTGTCCGGTATGTATTATCAAAATATAGGTTCCGCTTTGTAATCCCGAAAGATTTAGCGGGAAAGAGGGCTTTTCTTTCTCCATCACCATTTTACCGGATGTATCAAGTATCCTGATAGATTGGACGGTTTGATCCGTATTATTTTTTATAAACAAATGATTTGCAACCGGATTGGGATAAAAATTGATTCCGGGTATGGTTGTTTCTTGAATATTTGTCGTGTTTTCCTGAATGGTAAGTTGATATGTAACCGGTGTGTCGCCACTTGTTGAATTATTGGCATTGGTTGCATTGACCGCCGCATAAAAGGTGACCGGCCCTTGACTTGTTGAAGGAGCTTGCCATCTGAACGTCCACGAAGTTTGTGTGGTCCCGCTTGAAGTATGTTCAATGTATTGATTATTGCTCAAGGTTTGGGTATATGCATCCAAACTTTGAAACGAACCTGTTTTTTGATTTTGATTATTTTCGGCCGTCATTTGAAAGCCGTGTTTGGAAGAATTGGAACTCACGCTCAAAGTCAATTCATATACTTGTGCGGGTGTGTATCCTTGTGCCGGAATATTGGAAGTCAAACTGACAACAGGATTATAGTTTTGTGAGGGCGAGTGACATTGCGTGCAAGTGTTACCTCCATCTCCGGGAGAACCTGTATAACCTGCCGGCGGACCTGATGTATAACTCCAAATCATTATCAACCCCGCTAAAACGGGAGAAATCAATATTAAAAGTTTGTATTTATTTTTCATATTCATACATTTGGGAAACAATATATAAATTTTTTCAAAGAAAAAAGTAATGAATCTTTGTATTGACGTTGGAAATACTTCCATCAAATATCATTTGTTTGAAAACGATATGTTTATCCGTTCCTTTGTCAATCACTTTGAGTGGCATGACTATAACATTAAACGGGCTATCCTTTCTGTTGTAGGACCCGAACCTCAATCCGTCATATCCATTTTGAAAACAAAACAAATTCCTTATTTATTCGTTCATTCAAAAATCAAATTGCCGTTTCAAATGCAATATAAAACACCCGAAAGCCTGGGCGCGGATAGAATTGCCTTGGTCGCAGGAGCGCTTAAAAACTATAAGCCACCTCTAATGATTATTGACGTGGGAACATGCATTACTTATGATTACGTAAATGAAAACCTCCAATATCCGGGAGGCGCCATCTCTCCCGGTTTGATGACACGCTTCAAATCATTGAATCAATACACCGATAAACTTCCTTTACTGAATATCCCACGGGAAATTCCTCCCATTGTAGGGGGAAATACAATTGAATCCATTAATTCGGGAGTGGTAAATGGAGTGATCAATGAAATAAAAGGTTTTATTAATAGTTGGAAACAAAATTATCCTGATGCAAAGGTGATTTTGACGGGTGGAGATGCTTCTTTCTTGCATAGCTCTTTAAAAAATATGATATTTGCCATTCATAATAATCTTTTAGCCGAAGGATTAAATTATTTACTGAAAATTAATACAAGCAACGAATGACATCATTTAACAAGAAATACCGGATAATTATTCTGTTTACCATATGGCTGGGAGCCATGCATGCGCAAGACGGTTCGCTCTCACCGTACTCTTTTTTTAAATATGGAGATGAAGTTTCTCCACAAATCATCCATAATTCCGGAATGGGCCATTTGGATTTCTACAATGATTCCATACGCTATAATTTCCTCATACCATCATCTTTGGCCAATTTAAAATATGTGAACTATTCATTGGCTTTAAGTCAACATACATATAAACTTTTTTCGGCCAATGCACAATCCAAAGGTGGTATTTTCCTCACGCCTTACATTAGTATGGGAATTCCCATAGAAGGTATCGGAGGAGTAGGAATAGGTTTCAGACCTTTTTCTTCTACCGGATTTTTACTCAAAAAGGATTTCCCCGACAAAACCGTGGCCAAAACAGGTGAGGGTGGTCTCAATCAATTTTTTATTTCTGCAGGAATAAAAGTTTATAAAGGCTTGAACCTCGGCTTCGGTTATGATTATTATTTCGGACATAAATTGGTCCGTTATATCACCCATCATCAAGATGTTTACACCATCACCCGGCAATTGGACGACGCCGTTTACACCGGTTCGGGTTTTCACTTTTCCGCCGATTATACCGGAAAAGCCGGGTCATTATATTATAAAACAGCTTTCAGATATCAAAGCCAGTCCCATTTGAAGGCACATTTCACCCGCACACTTCAACTCAGCAATAATGCATACGGGTCGGAAATAATAACCGATGAACAAGTTTTAAGAAACGATACGGTTTCCTTGATCATTCCTCCCTCATATAGTTTGGGTATAGGTGTAGGACAAATGAAAAAATGGTTTGCCGGAATCGAATACACCCAAACCGACTGGCAATTATATAATGATGATTTCTTCTCCACAAATGATATGGCCTATACACAATCCAAATCCTTTAAAGCCGGTGGGTATTTCATTCCTGACTACAGACTCCATGCTCCTTATTGGAAAAGAATTACGTATAAAGCAGGTTTTTATTCACAAAGCGGGAGTTTGTCCATTCAAAATCAACAAGTTAATGAGATTGGCATAACTTTTGGTCTATCCTTTCCGCTAGGTGGTTATTTTACCAAAATCGATGTAGGAATGGAGTATATTAACCGGGGAAAAACATCGGGAATATTAGTAAAAGAAAACATTTTCGGATTAAAAATAGGATTATCACTCAACGATAAATGGTTTAGAAAACGAAAAATTAATTAAGTATGAAAAAATATGTAGTTATTTTATTGGTTTTCGGATGGCTGAGTAACTTCATTGCTCAAGACACGATTGAAAACAACAATAATCCTCAATGCTCACAATGGTTGAGCGTGATGCATGAATTCGTCAAGTCAAAAAATTATGACGAGGCCTATACTTATTTTGAAAAATTACATCAACATTGCCCTGATTTCAATAAAGCTATTTATGTAGATGGTGTGCGTATTTTCAAAGCCAAATACAAAGAAGAAAAAGATGCCACCAAGAAAAAGGAATATGCACAAAAAATTGTGGAACTATATAATGAAAGGCTTAAACTTTTCCCCGATCCTTCCGGAAAAGTGAAACATGACAAAGCCGTAATGATGTTCATCTATAAAGTTGGTTCCGAAGATGAAATCTACAATATTTTATCCAATGTATTCAAAAATCATCCTGAATCTTTCACGCATCCGAAAGCCTACTTGGCGCTTTTCAAAGCACAAGTGAATAAATACAAAAAAGGTGAAGTGAAATTGGAAGAAGTCTTTGATCTTTATGATGATTTGACCGATCATTTGAATGCTACCATCGATAAAATGACCAAAGAATTTGAAGAGCTTAGTGCTAAAAACGAAGAAGACTTGACCCGTTCGGAATCCTATAAAAAGCACGCTCTATCAGTAAACTTACCCGCTATGTCCAAAGTTTACACCTATATGGATCAAACGCTGGGAGAATTGGGTGACTGTAAGACCTTGGTTCCTTTATACGAAAAGAATTTTGCAGAAAACAAAAACAACACCAAATGGCTCAAACGAGCGGCCGGACGCTTGGCTGATAAAGATTGTACGAATAACAATATCTTTGTGAAGATTGTAGAAGAATTGAACAGAATCGAACCATCAGCCAAATCTTCCATGTATTTGGCCATCCGTGCCAAAAAATCGGGTCAATACAAAAAAGCAATGGATTATTATAAACACGCTTTGACATTGACCAATAATCCTTATGAAAAAGCCAAATTATATTATAGCATGGCTGTGTTGGCCGCCAAAAAAATGGGTAATAAATCATTGGCCAGAACCTATGCTTTGAAGGCTTTGGAATATAAACCTTCCATGGGAGCGGCCTATCTGTTGATTGCTTCGCTTTATGCTAAGAGCGCCAATGAATGTGGCAATACCAAATTTGAAAAGCTAGCCGTTTACTGGAAAGCCGCAGAAATGGCCGAAAAAGCCGCCAAAGTGGATCCCACCGTAAAAAGAAAAGCACTTAAATTGGCCGCCGAATACCGCAAAAGAGCGCCTTCTAAGAAAGAGATTTTCTTGAACAACATGGGTGGAAAAATCATCAAATTTGATAAATGCTGGGTAGGCGGAAGCGTTAGAGTTCCTTCAAACTAAGCATATTGAAAACCTTGTTAAATAAATTATTCATCATAGCCGTTTTCTTTCAAACGGCTATGATTGTTTCATGCCAAAAACAAAACCGCGAAGCCAACCGGCTTTTCACCCAAAAAAAGATGGTCCTGCCCGATGCCACCATACATGATATCAAAGCCTACTACACCCTGAAAGGAAATGTTAGTTTGATACTTGAAGCTCCCGTTATGGAAGATTATTCGGGGAACGTTGATTTTCCTTATCAAATGTTTCCAAAAAACGTTCATATTACCATTTTGAATCCCGAAACCAACGAAAAAACCTTCATCACAGCCGACACAGCTGTGCTATACAAAAAAACCGAACTGACCGAACTCATCGGCAAGGTGAAAATCAGAAACGAGAAAGAGGAATCGCTCACTACCTCACATTTATTTTGGGATAAAAAGAATGACCATATTTTTACGGATAAAAAAGTTATCTTTAAAAGAAAAAACGAATACATCAGAGGGACTGGATTTGATTCCAACATGAAATTTACCAACGCAAGAGTGAACAACGTGGAAGGTCTGGTGCATGTAAAAAATTAATCCTATGGATCAGTGGATTTTTATCACCATCGGGTTGTTGCTACTTATGTCGGCATTTTTTTCAGGCATGGAAATAGCTTATGTGACTTCCAATAAGCTCAAACTTGAACTGGATAAAAAAGAAAACCATTTCAACAGCAGGTTCCTGCGAAAAATAGCCGACAAACCGGCGGAATTTATTACCACCATGTTGGTGGGCAATAATATTGCATTGGTGCTATATGGTATTTATACCGGAAAATTGATTACCGACATCATCAACCGCTACTATCCGGGTATCGGAGATTTTACGAGTTTGATCATTCAAACCCTCATCTCGGGAATCATCATATTGTTGTTGGCCGAATTTCTTCCCAAAATAGTGTTTCAAATCTATTCCAATACTTTTTTGAAAGCATTTGCACTCCCCACTTATTTAATTTATGTTGTGCTACGGCCCGTGTCATGGGTGGTCATCAAAATATCAAACTTCATCATACGCCTATTTGCTGGGAATCAGGATGAAAACTTTGAAATTTCGCTCACCAAATCCGAATTAAGAAAATATTTGGATAAACAAATACAAGAAGAAAATCATGGTCAATCCACCGAACCCGAAATGGAAATTTTTACCAATGCGCTTGAATTTAGCGATGTCAAAGTGCGTGAAATCATGGTGCCGCGCACCGATATTTTAGCTTTGGATATTCATGCGGACCCTGAAGAATTGCAAAAACTTTTCAAACAATCGGGGCATTCTAAAATTTTGGCCTACGATGGCAATATTGACCATATTGTAGGTTATTTTCACTTTTATGACCTTTTTAAAAAGCCTCGTAAACTCAAAGACATCCTCCGCAAGGTGCTTATGGTGCCAGAAACCATGTCTGTGATGGATTTGTTGAAACTGATGAACAAAAAGAAAAAGAGTATTGCCGTGGTGTTTGATGAATACGGCATTACTTCAGGATTGGTGACTTTGGAAGATATTATGGAAAAAATCTTTGGTGAGATAGAAGACGAACATGACAAAGAAGAACTCACCGAAAAACAACTGGACGAAAACACCTATTTGTTCTCCGCTAAACTCAATGTGAAAGAAATCAATGACAAATATCGCTTGAACCTGCCCGAAAATGAAGATTTTGAAAGTTTGGGCGGATATGTATTGGAACTTTTCGGTCGGATTCCGGAAACCGGCGATAGTGCCGAAGATGACGAATATATCTATACCATCACCAAAGGGAGTGACAAGCACGTGGAAGAAATTGAATTGAAGAAGAAATAAATTTGGTTCAGGGAATCTTTGAAAAATAATTTTTTTCACTTAAGCCTAAGAATTTTAGCGCCAGGGATGGGAGCGATATGAGGCGAAGGGCAAGCCCGGGCGGTGCTTCAAACATAAAATATACGACCAAGTTTTGGTCTTTTTGCCTATAACGGCATTGACCATCCTTGCCATAGCTTCGGCTATGCCTACGGATGGCCGGCTTTGTTCTCGACAAAAATAACTACAACGTTATTCTACATTTTATACTTGAAGCACCGCCATGTTTTTGTGCTTGTGAGGAT
>JALVDN010000158.1 GCA_027008965.1 Flavobacteriales bacterium
CGGCCTGACTCACAGGCGCCATCACTTCACGGTTTCCCAATTTGGTCTTGGTCTGCCCTTCAAATTGCGGTTCGGCAACTTTCACGGAGATAACCGCCGTCAATCCTTCACGGAAATCATCACTGGAAATATCAAATTTCAGTTTATCAAGCATGCCGGTTTTTTCGGCATATTTTTTCAAGGTTGTAGTCAACCCCCTCCTGAAACCCGATAAATGCGTTCCGCCTTCATGGGTGTTGATGTTATTAACATAGGAATGAATATTTTCGTTGAAAGTGGTATTGTATATCATGGCCACTTCCACCGGAATTCCGTTTTTCTCGCCTTCCATATGGATGACTTGCGAAATAATCGGTTCACGGTGAGCATCCAAGAAGCGTACGAATTCCTTCAAACCTTCTTCACTGTAGAATTCCTCATGTTTCGGATTGCCTTCTTCGTCTTTTTGACGTAAATCGGTCAAGCTGATGCGGATGCCTTTGTTCAAAAACGCCAACTCACGCAATCTGGCTGCAAGCGTATCATAATCATATTCAATGGTTTGTTGAAATATTTCTTTGTCGGGATGAAATTTCACATACGTTCCCGTTTCATCGGTTTCACCAACCACTTTCACGGGATACAAAGGTTTTCCACGTGTATATTCCTGTTGCCAAATTTTACCATCGCGATATACTTTGGCCAGCAAATGATCGGACAAAGCATTCACCACCGAAACACCCACACCGTGCAATCCTCCGGAAACTTTATAACTATCTTTATCAAACTTACCGCCCGCACCGATTTTGGTCATCACCACTTCCAAGGCCGAAACGCCTTCTTTCTTGTGAATATCCACCGGAATTCCCCTTCCGTTATCCTTGACCGAAACCGAATTGTCTTCGTGGATAACCACGTCGATTTTATCACAATAGCCGGCCAATGCCTCGTCAATGGAGTTATCAACCACTTCATATACCAAATGATGCAACCCGCGCGGACCCACATCACCGATATACATCGACGGACGCATCCGCACATGCTCTATACCTTCTAGCGCTTGAATACTATCCGCCGAATAATTATGATGCTTCTTATTTTCTTCAGGGTTATTAAAATTTTCTCTTTTTTCTTCACTCATCTTCTAAAAATTTTTATTACGCATAAATACAAAAATAATCATTTCCGGGCGCAACACCAAAAACATTAACTGTTCCGCATTGTCACATTCATTACAAAAATCAGGCCGTTTTTATCCGTTTTCTTCTTGACCGGCTTTTTCCCTGCCTGCCCACATCAAATAAGCCTTGATAAATTCATCCAAATGGCCGTTCATCACTCCGTCCACATCCGATGTTTCATAGCCCGACCGCAAATCTTTCACCAATTTATAGGGATGCATCACATAGTTCCTGATTTGCGAACCCCATTCTATTTTTTTCTTGCTCGCCTCTATTTTTTCACGCTCCTTCATGCGCTTTTGCATCTCCATTTCATACAACCGCGACTTCAACATTTGCAACGCCTTCTCCCTGTTTTGTTGTTGCGAACGGGTTTCCTGGCATTCCACCACAATATCCGTAGGCAAATGCTTCACCCTAACCGCTGTTTCCACCTTGTTCACATGCTGACCGCCCGCACCGCTCGACCGGAAGGTTTGCCATTCCAAATCCGAAGGATTGATTTCTATTTCAATAGCATCGTCAACAAGTGGATATACATAGACCGAAACAAAGGATGTGTGGCGCCGTGCATTACTGTCAAACGGCGAAATACGCACCAAACGATGCACACCGTTCTCTCCCTTCAAATAGCCGAAAGCATAATCGCCCTCCACCTCAAACGTAACACTTTTAATCCCTGCCACTTCACCCGGAACCATGTTCAGTTCCTTTACTTTATATCCGTTCTTTTCCGCCCACATCAAATACATTCTATATAACATTTCGGCCCAATCATTACTCTCCGTGCCTCCCGCTCCGGCGGTGATTTGAACCACTGCACTCAACGGGTCGGCCTCTTCCGACAGCATATTCCTGAATTCCAAATCCTCCACGGCCTTCAAAGTTTCGGCATACTGCTTATCCACTTCCGCTTCAGTTGCCTCACCTTCCTTGTAAAAATCATATAACACCTGCAAATCTTCCAACATAGACTTCACCCGCTCATAATCTTCCACCCAACGTTTTAAATTTTTCAATTCGCCCAACACGCGCTTGGCTTCCTTTTGGTCATTCCAAAATCCTGCATCCGCCGTTTTTTCTTCCAAATTCCGGATATCAATGCGTTTTTGGTCCACATTCAAATAAAAATGGAGTTTTTCCACCCGGTTTTCCAAATCCTTCAACTGCTGCGACGTAATCATTGCTCACTTATTTTTCACAAAATAACAAAAACTTTTTGAATTATCAGGGCGTGCCGCCGGCTGGCGCCGGCGTCGTGTGATACGCTTAAATGCACCTTGTAAAAAGCCTGTTTTTTCCCTACGCCAAAAACTCCGCTCTTGCCACCGGGCGGTCTCCTCGTCTCCGCTCGGAGCCCGCCCGGATGTCAAAAAAACCCGGCTTTTTCCTGCGGTGCATACCGCTCCTCCCACTCACGCAAAAGACAAAAACAGGTAAATCAAAAAAACCAAACACAAAATCAGCTGAAAAATCTACATTTCAATGCTTCTGAAAGAGCCGAATTTATATAACCTGTGCATAACAAACCCGGCGTCTAAAACCAATAACAACGAATAAAGAACAAAATCAAGCTTCGTAATCTTATCATAAACAAATAAATACACGGCCAAGATTTCCAATACCAAATAAAAAACCAAGTTTATGTAAGCAATTTTCTTTTCAATACCTTCGGAGCGACTCAATCTTTCAAAAAAACCTTCTTGAAAATCATTATTAAGCTGTTTGTTTTTTTCTTTTTTATCGGACATGGTTTGGAAAAGATAATCAATGATAATAGCAATCCATCCCGCCGCAACAGAAACAATAAGAATGGTGCCTTCATTATAAAAAAATAATGAAAAGATAATCAGGGCTATAAAACCATACGCAACCAATAACATAATTAAAGCGTTTCGTCTGTTCATTATAGCCTTGTTTAAGTTTTATTAAAATTACAAATTTTAAAATAACTACGTTTCTATCACCTGTACGCCTCAAAGCAGTAGGCATACAAGTGCGTTAGCGCAATCACCCGCGGCGGCTTGCCGTTGCGGGCCGGTATCACATACACGGCATTGGTCTTGAAACTA
>JALVDN010000159.1 GCA_027008965.1 Flavobacteriales bacterium
CATCGCAGCAAGCGATACAAAAACCGGCTTGCCCGAGCCGAATTTAAGCGGACAGCCCGACGGCGCCACGTGAGTGGCGGCAGGCGGGAGGGCGCTCCGTCGTCCCGAAGCGCCTGCCGGTGTGCCGTAGGCACCACGAATGCGTGCGGCGGGGCGCCCAAAAAATTTTGGATTCAATAGTTTTCTAATAGCTTGGTTTATACAATTTTTCATATCTTTGCACGTCGTTTGCGGGGTGACAAGGTTGGCAAACGGCGCGGAAGAATGAAAGGTTTAACCTCCTTCCGTTTGATATCCCCACCGACAACCTTGGTCAAACGGAATACAAATAGTTATACTATGTCTGAAGAAGCTAAAAATCAGGAAGAACAAAAAGTTCAACCTGAAGAACAACAAGAACAACAACCGGTGGAAGAACAACCGGAAGTGAAAACCGAAGAACAAAAACCCGCTGAATCTAACGGAGACGAAGATTTTGATTGGGAAGCCTACGAACAACAAATGGAAACCATTGACGATGAAAAACTCAAGGAATTTGAGGAAATCATCGAAAAGCAAATCAAGGTTTACGAGGAAAACGATGTGATTGAAGGCACGGTGAAAGCCATCACCGAAAAGGATGTGATTGTAGACATCAATTCCAAATCCGAAGGGGTTATCCCACGCAATGAATTCCGCTACAATCCCGATTTGAAACCGGGCGATAAGGTGGAAGTGATGGTGGTGAAAAAAGAGGATAAAAACGGACAGTTGGTGCTTTCACACCGCAAAGCCCGTTTGTTGAACGCTTGGGAAAAAGTGAATGAGGTTCACGACAAAGGCGAAATCATTAAAGGCTATATCAAGTCGAGAACCAAAGGAGGTATGATTGTGGATGTTTTCGGTATAGAGTCGTTCCTTCCGGGTTCGCAAATCGATGTGAAGCCCATCACGGACTATGACCAGTATGTGGGCAAAACCATGGATTTCAAAGTGGTGAAAATCAACCCCGAATTTAAGAACGTGGTGGTTTCGCACAAAGCCATTATTGAAGAAGAAATTGAAAAACAAAAACGCGAAATCATCAAACAGCTTGAAAAAGGTCAAGTGCTTGAAGGAACGGTTAAAAATGTTACTTCCTACGGAGTGTTTGTTGATTTGGGTGGTATTGACGGATTGATCCACATCACGGATTTGACTTGGGGACGTATCAATCACCCGAGTGAATTGGTGAATGTGGGCGATAAAGTGAAAGTGGTTATTCTGGACTTTGACGAAGAAAAATCACGTATTCAATTGGGTATGAAGCAACTTCAACCGCATCCGTGGGAAACTTTGGACCCCAACTTGAAAGAAGGCGACAAGGTAAAAGGAAAAGTTACGGTGATTGCCGATTATGGTGCGTTTGTTGAAATTGCTCCCGGGGTGGAAGGATTGCTTCACGTATCCGAAATGTCATGGAGCACGCATTTGCGTTCGGCCCAGGATTTTGTGAATGTAGGCGATGAAATAGATGTGGTTATTTTGGAATTGGATCGTGAAAACCGCAAGCTCTCGTTGGGTATGAAACAGCTCACCGAAGACCCTTGGAAGAACATTGAAGAAAAATATCCGGTGGGCTCCAAACACAAAGGCGTGGTGAGAAACTTCACCAATTTCGGTGCGTTTGTTGAATTGGAAGAAGGAGTGGACGGTTTGATTTATATCAAAGATTTGTCTTGGGACAAACACATCAAACATCCTTCGGAGGTATTGAATATTGGCGATGAAGTGGAAGTGGTTGTGTTGGAAGTGGATCCGGAAGGAAGGAAAATCAGCTTGGGCTTGAAACAATTGCAAGAGAACCCTTGGGATAAATATGCCGAAAAATATAAAGAAGGAATGATTGTGGAAGGCGAAGTGAAAGAAGTAACAGGAAAAGGAGCAACGGTATTGATAGACGGCGAAGTGGAAGCTTTTGCCCCCGGCCGGTTGCTTATCAAAGAAGACGGAACCAAGCTGAAAAAAGGCGAAAAAGCCAAATTCTACATCAAGGAATTTGATAAAGAATTCCAAAAAATCGTGGTATCCCACACGCATACATTCCGCGAAGAAGAAGAGAAAACAGTGAAAGACAGTTTGAAAAAAATCAACAAGCAAACCAAAAAGCCCACGCTTGGTGATTTGGATGAATTGGCCGAACTGAAAAAGCGTATGGAGAGCGGAAACACGGAAGAAAAGTCCGAATAAATCCGTCAAAGGATTCAAAAAAATGAAAGATAATGCCGGCCGAAGCCGGCATTACTTTTTTATCATGTTTTTTAAGAAATATTTCATATATTTAGCCACCTGAAAACAAGGAAACAAACAGCTATGAGCGAGATGAACAACGAGGCCCTTCAACCGGAAGAAAACAAAAATCTACCTGTTGATAATCAAGAAGATAAAACTCCGGAAGCACCCGAAATAACATTGCACGATCAAGCATTGATTGAAAAAGAGACCGAAGAAAAAGACAAATCGGCCGATGAAATTATTGATGATATTCAGCATCAAATGGCCACCGAATCCGAAATGGAACCGGATGAAACCAAAGAAAAAATTGAAATCCAGACGGAGGCATGGAAAGGATACTCGCTCAAAGATTTGGTTAGTGAACTTAGAGATTTGCTGGATCAATATCCGGTGGAAAAAATCAGTAAGTACATTTATGATCTGAGGAATGTTTTCAATAAAAAACTCCGTGAAGAAAAAAATACGGCCTATCAAAAATATATTGAAGAAAACGAAACCGATGAGGGTTTTAGTTTTAAAGCGGTAGAAAAAGAAGAATTCGATGCTTTGTTCAGGGAATTCAAAAAGCGTTTGGAAGATGCTCGAAACAAGTTGAGAGAAGAACTTCAACAAAACTTAGAGAAGAAAGAAGCCATTTTGGAAGAGTTAAAGAAATTGGCCCGTGGTGAAACCGCCGGAACGGCCCCTGAACTTTTTAAAAAGTTCAAAGAACTCAAAGATAAATGGCATGAAATTAAACGTGTTCCGAGAGATAAATACCGGGATCTTTGGATGACATGGAACCATTGGGAAGAACAATTTTTTGATTTGTTGGAACTTGACAGGGATTACAGGGCTAAGCTGTTTGAAGAAAATCTGAAAGAAAAACAAAAAATATTGGAGAAAGCCAAGGAACTTCTAAACCGAGAAAATGTTTTGGAAGCCTACAGGGAACTTCAATTTCTACATAAAGTCTGTAAAGAAAATACGGGCCCTG
>JALVDN010000160.1 GCA_027008965.1 Flavobacteriales bacterium
CCGGTGTCAGACTGCAAAGCATGCAGGGAAAATTAGGCCAACAATATGTTTCCGTTGAAGAAGCCATGAAAGGAGGTGTGGATGCCATCATTGTAGGCAGTGGAATCATTCAATCTGTTCATCCGGATGACGAAGCCCGGAAATATCGTGACCATGCCTGGAAAATTTATTCACAAAACAATAATCAAATATGAAACACTTCATTTCCATGCGTGACATCGGCAAGCAAGAAATACTGGAATTACTCGCTCTAGCCGAAAAAATCGAAACCGGAAAAATAAAACCGGATTTATCACCTTACTTGGGCGCATTGCTCTTTTTTGAGCCTTCCACTCGAACGCATTTTTCATTTGATACGGCCATTAAAAAATTGAATGGAAAAAGTTTTTCCATTTCCGGAACCGGAAGCACCTCCGTCAAAAAAGGCGAAACGCTGGCTGATACGTTGAAAACCATCAGCCAGTATGCCGATTACATCGTCATGCGGCACAGCATTGAGGGTGCCGCACGTTTCGCCTCCGAAATTTTGGAAATTCCCGTCATCAACGCCGGCGACGGAACCAATCAACATCCCACCCAAGCCATGCTTGACCTGTATTCCATACGCAAAACCCAAGGAACCCTTGAAAACCTGCACATTGCCTTGATAGGCGACCTGCGTTTGGGGAGAACCGTTCACTCCTTGGTGCAGGCATTGCATGAATTCAATCCCACCTTTTATTTTGCCGCACCGCGCCATTTGAAAATGCCTGCTTATATCATCGACGAATTGAAAGAAAAAAACATTCCGTTCTATGAAGTGGAAGACATCAAGGAAATACTTCCAAAATTGGATATTCTTTATGTCACCCGCATTCAAAAAGAGCGTTTTGCCGTATTGGAAGACTACGAGAAAGTGAAAGATGCTTACATCATCACCGCCGGTTTGCTTGAAAATGTGAAACCCAACTTTAAAGTGCTTCACCCGTTGCCAAGGGTAAATGAAATCACCACGGATGTGGATAAAACGCCTTATGCCTACTATTTTCAGCAAGCCAAGAACGGTGTGCCCGTCAGACAAGCCATCATCACCAAACTTTTACAACTTGCCTAAAATCCGGAAATCATGAAAAAACAACTCATAGTAGATCCCATCAAAAACGGAACCGTTATAGACCATATTGCGGCCGGAAAATCTTTTGCCGTTGCCGAAATATTAAATCTGAAAAATTTGGATAACCTGCTGTTAATCGGGATGAACCTGAGCAGTAAAAAAATCGGAAAAAAAGACATCATCAAAATAGAAAATAAAATACTCACCGAAGACGAAGTCAATAGCATTGCTTTGATTTCACCCGATGCCACACTGGTTGTCATTGAAAACTATGAAGTAATCAAAAAGTACAAAATCAAAATACCCCCGAAAGTTCATAAACACATTGTATGTCCCAACTCGCATTGCATTACCAATATTGAGGAGGTGGAAACGGAATTTGATGTTATGAAAAAGAAAAAAGTTGAAGTCCGTTGCAAATATTGTGAGAAAAAGTACGGAATAGAGCAAGTGAAGTTTAAATTTTAGCCTGCAGAATTGAAAAATATTCATTTATGAACGGAAAATAATATAGAGTTTAAAAAGTTTGCTTGATTTATTCATCTGAATTTGTTAGTTCCTAAATTTTCTATGTAAATTTGCAGCCAAAAATAAACCGGAATGTATTTGAATTGGAAAGAAATATTTACGGCCAGCATGGTATTATTTGCTGTTATTGATATTGTAGGAAGTATTCCTGTCATCATTGATTTGCGAAAAAAAGTGGGTCATATTCAATCGGAAAAAGCCACCATAGTTGCCGGAATATTAATGCTTGCTTTTCTTTTTATAGGAGAGAGTATATTAAAATTAGTAGGAATTGACGTGCAGTCTTTCGCTATTGCCGGGTCTTTTATTTTATTTTTTCTGGCCATGGAGATGATTTTAGGCATTCATATTTTCAAAGACGACGCTCCTGAGACCGCCTCGGTGGTTCCTTTGGCTTTCCCGCTCATAGCCGGTGCCGGGACGCTCACAACCATATTGACCATCCGGGCGGAATATCATCCTGTCAATATAGCCATTGCCATTCTGCTCAACATGATTTTTGTTTATATCGTTTTAAAATCTTCTTCACGGATAGAAAAAATGATTGGCAAATCCGGAATCAGCATCATCCGGAAAGTTTTCGGTATCGTTCTGTTGGCCATAGCAGTTAAATTATTTGTGAGCAACATGCGTTTGATGTTTCAGTGATATTTAGTATATTGTAGTAAAAATTTACCATTATGAAAAAAAATATGGGTTACACGGATAAAATCATCCGTTTATTAGCGGCTTTTATTATTCTTTTTTTGATTTGGTTTGGTCAAATCACCGATCCCACATGGCAAATCATTGCATTGGTTGTAGCCTTGGTGTTTGCCGCAACATCCTTTTTTGAAGTTTGTCCCTTGTATAGTATTTTAGGCATTTGTACAAGAAAAGAATGTAAACAAGAAAAATAAAAAAACGATTGCGTGCAAATAAAAATTATATTATATTTGCATCGCGTTTTTTGAAAGACCCATGGTGTAACGGTAGCACTACAGATTTTGGTTCTGTCTGTCCAGGTTCGAATCCTGGTGGGTCTACAGAAACTGATGGCGGTTCTCACTTGAGGAGCCGCTTTTTTTATTTTCATTTTTTGGGCGCCTTATGGCGTGCTCCGCTTGAATCTTTCTCGGCTCAGCCTGCGGATGTAAAGTTGGCCTGCGGGGTCTCCCGGCATTCGCCGGCGAGCCTCCTCGGCCAAACATCCGTTCGGCTTCGCCTTCAAAAGGATATCGCTTCGCCCGCCGGCGCGATAATTTAAATATTTTCAAAAAATTTTTTGGGGTTTAATGCCAGATCACAATCCCCGATTATTCCTGTCACGTTCCCACATTTGCGGGTTGTTGATGATGTATGCCCGGATGCGGTTTAATTCCCTTTCATTGCGGATGACACGGTCATAATAATTGGGTTGCCAGGCAAAATCCGGACGAATACGACGGGATTTACGTGTAACGGCGGATTTGTATCCGCGAATGATTGACGATAAATTTTTTCGTTGCGGGGCAAATTTATTTTTGTAATTGTTGTCATTTTTATCGTTTAAACCGTGCCTTGTAGAGACGCCATGCATGGCGTCTCTACAATCATTATTACGGTCGTTATTAATACGGGAAATCGCCATTTTATGCCCCCTGTTAAATTTATTTTTGCCAATGATAATAATACCATGAATATGATTGGGCATTACAACAAATTCATCCATTGTCAAATTCATATCGGGACGAATTCCGGGTGTTTTGAACCATTCATCACGGGCCATTTCCCCCAATTCGTTCAAAACCATTTCACCGCCGGTGATTTCCCCGAAAAAATGTTCACGGTGGCGGGTTACAATGGTGATGAAATACGCCCCGTCCGATGCGTAATCATACCCGGATAAACGATGGGATGCAATACGGTGTTTATTGCGGAATTTTTCCGTCATAGATCAAACCTGAACGTATATTATAAAAACTTATAATGTGACCACCACAACCTGGCTCTTTATCACCATCCCGGTGATGAAAGGAATAAAAGGATAATTTTTTACGATGATATTTTTTAGGTTTGTTTAGCACAAAAAACGGTTCAGGACAAAATTAAAGAAAAAATTTTCATTTTATAAATAATCCTGAAAAAAAGTTAAAAAGATTTTTTGTAAGAAATTGATGCAATGAATTCAGTTTGATTTTAGTCGTTTTAAAAAATGCTTTCACCTCCAAGCCCTTCGGTCTTGGAGGTGCCACGAAGCAAGCCCTCTCAGGGGCTTGCGGAGTGCGGAGGGAGACTAGGCGGGGCTGTGGGAGAGGGTTTCAGGAAGCCGAAGGCTGCCGGAGTGGCGGAGTGAAACGCCTGCAGGGCGGTTCACGAAGCCCGGAGGCGAGACGAAAGCCCTTTTTTGGATGTAGCGATGATGGGCTTGAAGGCTCGCCGGAGCGCGGTCAAGACTCAACGGTGAGCCGGCGGGTTGCGAGCCGTTAGGCTTGACGCTTCTAACTATAAAAAAATGAATATTCGCAACCGGAAATCAATAAGTTTCGCTATTTTTGAGGTATGAAAATCTACACGTGGTTTATTTTGCTTCTTTTTTCGCTCTCTTTTTCACAAACCGAAGATGCCTGGGTTTTTCTTCACGATAAACCCGATTCTGCTTACTATTTTTCAAATCCGTTGGAAATGTTGTCGGAAAGGGCGTTGCAAAGGCGGGAACGCTACGGCATTGATTTGGATATACGGGATGTGCCTGTGGATGAAGATTATTTGAATCTTATAGCTTCAAGTAGTGGTATAAGTGTTGTTGGTAAATCTAAATGGCTCAATGCATTGCATGTTAAAGGAAATGTGAACGATATACAATCGCTCCTGCAGTTCCAATTTGTGGACAGTATCCGGTTTGCCAATAGAAATATAGGAACATTGAGCAAGACGAAAGTGGTGGATAAATTTTCTTTTGTCATGCAAAAATCCAATGCCACATTCGGAAACGACACGGTTCCTTATGTGATGCACCGGGCGCATGTTCTTCATGAAAAAGGTTTTGCAGGAAAGGATGTTTTGATTGCCGTGATTGATGCGGGTTTTACTTCGGCTGATACGTCGCGTGTGCTGCAACATGTTTTTGCTGATGGCAGGGTGGTGGATCACTACAATTTTCCCGACCGTGAACCGGATGTTTTCAAACGGCATTATCACGGCACGGTGGTTTGGGTGCGGATAGCGGGTTATGATGAAGAAAACTACAGAGGAACGGCCTTTGATGCCAAGTATTGTTTATATATTTCGGAAGACGTTACACAAGAGATGCCCGTTGAAGAAACCTATTGGGTCATGGCTGCCGAAAGGGCGGACAGTGTGGGAGTGGATGTGATCAATACTTCTTTGGGATATTCCGTATTTGACAGGTCTGAATATAATTATACTCGGGCTGATATGGACGGCGAAACGGCCATTGTTTCGCGTGCGGCACAAATTGCAACTGAAAAAGGAATCCATGTGGTTGTATCCGCCGGAAATTCGGGTTATAATTCGTGGCGTATTATCACTGCTCCTGCCGATGCAAAAGACGTGATTGCCGTGGGGGCCGTGAATGCATATGGTGAAAGGGCCGGATTCAGTAGTACGGGCAACACGGCCGATGGCCGCATCAAACCCGATGTGATGTCGTGGGGTAGTGGGGTTAAAACTTTTTTTATGGGAAATTATGTTTATTTGAGCGGAACGTCGTTTTCCGCACCGGTCATCACCGGTTTTGTGGCGGATTTGGTACAGGCATTTCCTTTGGTAAGTCCCGTGAAAATGAAGCAAATTCTGTTGGAATCTTCGGATCGTTTTCATCAACCCGATTCGCTTTACGGATTCGGAATTCCGGATTTTAGTATTGCTTTAGACAAATTAAATTATCTTTCTGAAAATCAACTGGAAAATATGACTTTTTATCCTAATCCGGCGAATGATGTGTTGATGTTTTCAAATCTTTATACGCCTGTTAATTATACTGTTTTTGATGTTTCGGGAAAGATGGTGAGACAAGGGAAAACCTATGGAAGAATTGATATACGATTTTTACAACCCGGCGCTTATTTTTTGTTGGTTACGGACGGGCGAAAATTCAGATTAACCAAGTGGATCAAAAAACCTTGAAATGAAAAACAATAAAATTACTTCTTTATTCAACATCAAATATCCGATAGTTCAAGGCGGAATGGTATGGGTGAGCGGATGGAAATTGGCTGTTGCGGTAAGTGAAGCCGGCGGGTTGGGATTGATTGGTGCCGGTTCCATGTATCCCGATGTTCTGCGGGAACACATTCGCAAGGCCAAGCAAGCCACGGATAAACCCTTTGGAGTGAATATTCCTTTGCTTTATCCGGATGTGGACAAACATATGCAGATTGTGAAAGAAGAAGGCGTGGAAATTGTTTTTACTTCAGCCGGAAACCCTAAGATTTGGACGCCTTTTCTGAAAGATGCCGGTATTAAGGTCACGCATGTGGTGAGCAGTGTTAAATTTGCTTTGAAAGCCAAGGATGCCGGTGTGGACGCCATTGTAGCCGAAGGCTTTGAGGCCGGCGGTCATAACGGACGTGAAGAAACCACCACCATGGTTTTGATTCCGGCTGTCCGGAAAGCATTGGGAGAAGACTTCCCCCTTTTGGCTGCAGGCGGCATAGGAACCGGCAGGCAAATGTTGGCGGCGATGGCCTTGGGTGCCGACGGGGTGCAGATGGGAAGCAGGTTTGTGGTGGCGGAAGAATCGTCGGCACATGAAAATTTCAAAAGGGCGGTGTTGCAAGTTTCGGAAGGAGATACGGTTTTGACCTTGAAAGAAATCACGCCCGTGAGGTTGATCAAAAATGCTTTCTATCAAGAAATTGAGAAAATCTATCGCACACATCCCGATGTGGAGCAATTGAAAAGAATTTTAGGGCGTGGACGTGCCAAAAAAGGAATTTTTGAAGGTGATTTGGAAGAAGGAGAATTGGAAATAGGTCAAGTGGCCATGCTTTTTGATGAAATTCTTCCGGCCAAGCAAATAGTGGAAAATATCATGCAAGAATATCAACAAGCTTTACAAAAAATTTGTGTCAGGTGAGTCTAAAAGAAATTCAAGAAAAAGTGCAGTTTTTTATTGAAAAAAATAACATGCAAATTCCGGTTGAGTTTCGGATGTTGGATTTGATTTCGGAAACCGGAGAATTATCCAAGGAAATATTGTTGGCCACCGATTATGGCAAGGTTGCTCCTTCGTTCCGTCCTTCATTTCAAGATGAGATGGGGGATGTATTCTTTTCGCTTATCGCTCTGGCCAATCAAACCGGAATTGATTTGGAAGAGGCATTGAATCAAGCTTTGGAGAAATACTCCGAACGTTTAAAAAATTGAACCGCAGGTTCAGGAACCTCTTAATGATTGGTGAGAAATTTGGCAACAATATCCCTTTGAGGTCTAATGGGTTTGCCTTCCGAATTGGCAAAAACAAGTTCCACATAAGCTTCAGTGGCTAAGATTTTATTTTCATTATAAATTTGATATTCCAGTCCTAATCTGGCGCCTCTCATTTTAGTGAGCTTAACACGGACTTGAATTTTTTCATCAAATGTTAAAGGATAAATAAATTTAAGATTCATTTTATAAACCGGCAGAAGTATTCCGCTGGCTTCTAAGGCTTTGTAGGATATGCCCAGGGTTTTGAACCATTCTATCCGGGCTAATTCCAAATAAACCGGATAAACACTGTGATGAATATAACCCATCTGATCTGTTTCAGCGTAACGCGTAGTAATTTCAATAGTAAAGCCCGGATTTGAATGCATATGAACGGTTTATTGAGCTCAAAATATAAGAAAATCTTTTTTAATTTCACAACAAAAAAAATTTTTTTATCAACAAATTTTTGTCAATTTTTGTAGGTGAAAAAAGAGCTCCGAAGAAGTTCTTTTTAAAGAATTATTAACAAATATTTCTTAATTGTTATTGCCTATGAGTGCCGAAAAAGTTTGGTCGGAATGTCTTGATTTTATTCGCTCCAATACAAGCGAAGAGATTTTTAAGACTTGGTTTAAACCCATTAAACCGATCAAACTCAACGGAAAGGAACTCACTATTGAAGTGCCTTCGCAGCTCTATTATGAATGGTTGGAAACACATTATTTGGATCTCTTACATTCGGCACTTTTAAAAACACTGGGAAAGAATGCCAAATTGCTCTATACGGTCAGAATGAGCAATAAAACCCGGCATCGAAATTCAAAGCTCACTTATCCGAGTGCAGGCAAACCCAAAGTGGATATATACAATAACAAACCACTTCAAAACCGGGAGATAAAAAATCCCTTTGTGATACCCGGCGTGGAAAAAGTAAAAATCGATTCACAGCTCAATCCCAACTATACATTTGAAAACTTGGTGGAAGGTTCCAATAACAGATTGGCCAAAAATGCAGGCTTGTCCGTAGCATCACGTCCGGGTAATACGCCCTACAATCCGCTTTTTATATACGGAGGAGTGGGTTTGGGAAAAACTCATATAGCCAATGCCATTGGTATTGAGATTAAAAGACGGTTTCCGGATAAGAATGTGCTATATGTTTCCATGGAAAAATTCACCCAGCAATATACTTCATCCGTTGCCAATCACACACGCGATGACTTTATACATTTTTATCAGATGGTGGATGTGCTCATTGTGGACGACGTTCAGTTTTTAGCCGGAAAAATCGGCGTTCAGAAAGTATTTTTCCAAATTTTCAATCATCTGCATTTGAATAAAAAACAATTGATTTTTACTTCGGATAAATCCCCTGCCGATATGCAAGATGTGGAGATGCGATTGCTTTCAAGGTTTAAATGGGGTTTATCCGCCATGCTCAAACAACCCGATTTTGAAACCCGGAAAAAAATAATTCTTTCCAAATTATATAGTGACGGCGTGCAATTCCCCGAAGAGGTTATAGAATACATTGCCGCAAACGTGACCACTAATATTCGTGAGTTGGAAGGCGTTTTGACAAGTATCATAGCGCAAGCGGCTTTTAACCACCGGGAAGTAAATTTGGAGTTAGCCGAAGAAGTGGTTTCCAATTTTGTCAGAAGTCAAAAACCCGTCTATACATGTGATTTGATTAAAAAAATGGTGGCGGATTATTTTAATTTGGAACTCAATCAATTGCAATCCAAGTCAAGAAAAAGAGAAATTGTTCAAGCACGACAAATTTCCATGTACTTGGCTAAAAAATTTACCAAAGCATCGTTGGAAGAAATAGGCAAAAAAATAGGAAACAGAGATCATGCCACCGTCATCTATTCCATGAAAGTTGTGAACGATTTGATGGATACCAATAAAAAATTCAAGCGGATGGTCAAAGAGCTCGAATCCCGATTGATTGATATTTGATATGAAAAAAACCGGAATTTTATTTGTTTGTTTGGGCAATATTTGCCGATCTCCCATGGCCGAAGCGCTATTAAAGAAAAAAGTTGATAGCGATAAATATTATATTGATTCCGCAGGTTTGGATGATTATCATCTCGGAGAGCCTCCTTGTGATTTAACACTGGAAGTATGTAAAAAACATGATTGTTATCCCGAGCATAGAGCCAGATTGTTTTCACCGCATGATTTTGACAGGTTCGATTATATTTATGTAATGGACAAATATAATCTTCAAAGTGTATTGCAAAAGGCTCGAAATGAAGAAGATAAGCGTAAAGTAAAACTCATTTTGGATGAATTATATCCCGGAGAGCATTTGGATGTACCCGACCCTTATATGCAAA
Organism: Flavobacteriales bacterium; assembly: GCA_027008965.1. Classification (GTDB taxonomy): domain Bacteria; phylum Bacteroidota; class Bacteroidia; order Flavobacteriales; family Flavobacteriaceae; genus JAADED01. Next base: position 9,364 of record JALVDN010000160.1, read on the forward strand.
ACGGAGATATGATTGAAAAAGTTTACCACCTTTTAGACCAAGCCACGGATATTATTGCACAAAAATTGAATGATTTACACGCATGAGTGTATTATATTTAATTCCCAATTTTCTCTCCGAAACATCTCCCGATGAAGTTTTCCCGGCGTATAATTTGAAAATCATTTCTCAAATAAAACATTTTATTGTTGAAAATGAAAAAAATGCTCGGAGATTTCTCAAGAAAGTCTATCCCGAAATCAATCAACAAGAACTTATTATCAGGGTTATAAACAAACATGATAAACAACAAAAAACAGAGGATTTTTTACAGCCGGCATTGGAAGGAAAACCGATTGGCTTGATAAGTGATGCAGGACTTCCCGCCATTGCCGATCCGGGAGCACGTGTGGTTGAACAGGCACATCAATTGAACATTCAAGTGAAACCTCTGGTGGGGCCTTCGTCGGTGTTTTTGGCACTTATGGCCTCGGGTTTAAACGGACAACATTTTTCTTTTAATGGCTATTTGCCTGTCAAAGAACCGGGACTCTCAAAAGCCATCAAACAATATGAATATCTGTCTTCAAAACAACATTCCACTCAAATTTTCATAGAAACTCCTTATCGCACTGATAGGCTATTTAATACATTGATTAATCAACTAAAGCCAGGAACCAAACTTTGTATTGCCGTTGACTTGACTGGAGAAAAAGAAATAATTCGCACCATGCGTGTCAAAGATTGGAAAAAAACGAATAAAAAGTTCGGAAAAGTTCCTGCTGTTTTCCTTTTTTTAGCCGAATAATTTCTTTTAGTCACTTATGTCGTTTGATGAATGACTGTGATTGTGTCCATGTCCATGATGGTTAGGATGATCATGATCATGATGATGATGGTGATGATGGACGGCGGGATCAAGTGCTTGCAGTGTTCCGGCCAGGAGTTTTTCTACGGCTTCATCTACATATTTTTCGGCAATCATATACCCGCGTTTTCCAATGCTGAACAATTTTTGAACGGCTCCCGGTCCCATTCCGCCACTTAAAATGATTTCCACCTTTTCCAACGGATGACCCGAGAAATCAATAGGGTAGGTGTGTAACACGGATTTCAGGGTTTGATGGTCGGATAATTCTATCCATGTCTTATCGGTTATCTTATCTTCTTCAATGGTATAAACCCAAAAATATTTGGCTGTACCGAGGTGTTTGTTGATCATTTTGCCCGGTTTTCCGGTGGCAATGGCTACTTGAATTGTTTTTTTCATGTTTTAAGGTTTGAATATTTTTAGATTTCCCATTCACTTAAAAATTGTTCTACATACTTCTCCATAAAATGATGTCTTTTTTCGGCCATTTCTTTTGCCGTTTTCGTGTGTAACAAATCTTTGATTTTAAAAAGTTTATCAAAAAAATGATGGAGTGTAGAACGTTCTTCGGATTTATTTTTGTACTCAGATATGGAAAGAGGTTTCAAAGGAATATCCGGATTATAGAGTAACCGGTTTTTATAGCCTCCGTAATGAAAAGCCCTTGCAATTCCAATGGCACCTATAGCATCCAAGCGATCGGCATCTCGAACGATTTGAAGTTCTAAAGACGGACTCTCTGGATTTTCACCTGTCTTTCTAAAAGAAATATGTTTGATAATCGATACGATTTTTTCTATTTTTTTATTGCTCAAACCATGGTTTACCAAAAAATTCCTTGCCAATTCGGGGCCGATGGTTTCATCTCCTTGATAAAATTTGGCATCGGCAATGTCATGTAGCCAAGCGGCAAGTATGATGATTTCCGGATCGCCTCCTTCTTCAGTTTGTATTTTTTGGGCATTGGCCACCACACGCCTGATATGCCAAATATCATGACCTTTTTCGACTTGTTTAAGTTGTTCTGTTACAAAAATTTCAACCTCCTGAAAAAGATTATTCATGGATGATGGATTTGAAAAGTAACTCTGCTGTAGCAGGATTGGTGGCCAACGGAACATTGTGTACATCACATAATCGCATAAGCATGGAGATATCGGGTTCATGCGGGTGTTTATCCAGCGGATCTCTAAAAAAAATCACCATTTGTGTTTTGCCTTCGGCAACCCGCGCGGCGATTTGGGCATCACCACCAAGAGGTCCTGAAAGGAATTTTTTTA
>JALVDN010000161.1 GCA_027008965.1 Flavobacteriales bacterium
CCCGGCGAATATTTATCTTTGAGAAACCTTATCTGATGCTTATGAGGAGCGTGATTGTTTTTGTTTTCTCTGCTTTTTGGTTGTTGAGTTATGCCCAAAACCGGCAAGCATGGGATGTTTTGCATGTGGAAGCCGAAATGAATATTTTCCCGGCAGTTAAAACCGTGAAAGGCATAGTGGATTATGACATCAAGATTTTAAGAAAAACGGACTCCATTGTGCTTGATGCGGCAAAAGAAGTGAAAGTTCTCTCGGTTCAATCGGGACATAAGAAAATCTATTTTGAACACAAGGAAAACCGGCTGATTCTCCGAGAAAAATTCACGAAGGGAAAACGTGTAAAAGTGCGGATTCAATATGAATCCCAACCGAAGCAAGCCATGTATTTCACCGGCTGGAATACGCCGTATAGAAAACAAGTTTGGACCCAAGGTCAAGGCAAAAACAACAGTCATTGGATGCCGGGCACAGATGATCAAAACGAAAAATTCACTTGGAAATTGACCATAGGTTTTCCGGCCGGTTACAGAGTGATTTCAAACGGTGAATTGGTCCGGGCCGATACGCTTGATAGTGAAAGGTGGAAATGGACCTATCACCTGTCTCAACCTGCGTCTTTTTATTTGATGTTTATTGGAGCGGGAAAATATGATGTATTAAAATCAGGTGTGCAAGACGTCTCTTTGGAGCATTATTTCTATCCCGATGAACCGGAAGGGATTTATTCCTACAGGCTTTCGGACACTTTATTCGCTTGGATGCAAAAGCAAATGGGCGTGAAATATCCTTGGGGAATTTATAGGGAAATTCCATTGAAAAATTTTTTCTATGGTGGTATGGAGAATGTAACCTCATCGGTTTTTTCAGACGAATATTATGTGAATGATTCGGCTTGGACAGGAAGTCGCACCTTCAATATTTTGGCGCATGAATTGGCGCATCAATGGTTGGGGAATTTAGTAACGGCCGTTTCATCACGTCATCACTGGATTCACGAAAGTTTTGCCACTTTTTGGGCCTATGAAGCCGAGAAACATTTTTTGGGTAATGATTTTCATCAATGGAAAAAATACCGGTCGTTTCAAGACATTTATAAGGAATGGAAAAACGGCGATACCATCCCGTTGATGAACCCAAAGGCATCATCGCTTACGTTTTATACAAAAGGAGCAAGAATTTTAGAGATGATGCGAAGCATCACCGGAAAAGAAAATTTCAAAAAAGTTATCCAACATTTTATTGAAAAAAATAAATTCAAAAATGCAACCACTTCCGATTTCAAAAAAAGTTTGTATGCTAGAATAGGTGATTCTTTGGATGCGTTTTTCAATTATTGGTTTAAACATGCAGCCATACCGGAATACACCTATCGCAGGGAAGAAAAACGTTTAATCGTACAAGCAAAACATCCTTGGCCGGTTAAAGTGCGCCTTTTCAGAAGAAGCAAAAAACCGGAAGATATTGTTGTGAAAAATGATACCACACTTATTTTACCCGAAGATTATGTTTTTTTCTTGCCTAATCCGGGCCTTGAAATTTTGTCACATCATGATTGGCAATTGACGGAGAAAGAACTTTTTAGTGCCATTCGCTATCCATTGGAGGATATTGATTTTTACAGGATTTTAAAACAGTTTTCACAGGTTCCGTATGAAAGAAAAAAAGCGCTTTTGTATGATATAGCCAAATGGGATTATTATCCGGTATATATTGAAGTATTAAAACAACTTCCGGAGGAATGGGGCGATTTTGAAGTGGATATTTTCAAAGAAATGATAAAAAAATCCGGTGAAGGCAAAGCTTATTTGTTATACGTGTTGAATGATAATTTTCCGGATACACTCAAGCCGGTTTTAGTTGATTTATTACAAGATAAATCTTATGAAGTCATTAAACAAAGTTTGTATTTATTGATCCGTCGCTTTCCGCAAGAAGCACACGTATTTTTAAAAATAACCGATGGAAAAGGAATGCATCAACGCTCCAAAAATTTAAGGATTTTGTGGTTAGCCATGGCCTTACATTATCAATACGGTGCTCATTCCCAAAGAGAAAAATGGATGGAAGAATTATATTCCTATACCGAACCCGGGCAGGATGTTATGGCGCGCATTACGGCTTTTCACTGGTTAACGGGTATGCAAATAAAGGATGATGAATTAATTGACAATGCCCAAGAAGCCAATAAACATTTCCATCGGTTTTTACGCCGTTTTGCTAACGAGTATTTGAAAATAACAAATGTAAAATAAAAATTTTGACAAGATAAAGGAATTAAAAATAGGCTTATAAGAAAAATTTATACAAAAACATTTTTTTATTTTACTTAGAAAATATATTTTTGTCAGATGAAAGAATGAGAAAAACACTAACATACCTGTTTGTCACCTTGTTTCTCAGTCAAAATTTTTTGGCATATTATCCTGTATTGGATTTTTTCCATGAATATGCAGTGGATTACCGTTTGCACAAGGAAAAATACGGGGATGATATTTTTACCTTTGTTGCCAAGCATTTCGGGTCGTTGAAAAAATACCACTCGGAAGAACATAAAAAAGATCAGCAGGAACACAACAACAAACACAAACATTGCATTTTCCACTTGCATTTGGATCACTATTTTCTAAATTCCAGTTTGGCTATTGCTATCCATCCGCTTGATTTTTCCAAGCAAATATTTTATTACCGTGAAAATTTCACTTCATCCTATTTCCGTTTCATCATTGATCCGCCCGATTTTTTATAGGTAAATTATCGTAACAATTCCGTTTGCGGAACGGAAAACTTTTCATGTCCTTTCGTCGTATCGGATCAATCTTTTCCTTTAATCAACCAAAAAAAAATTTACCTATGTTAGAAAAAATCATACGGTTCAGTGTAAGAAATAAATTTATCGTGTTCTTTTTCGTTAGCATTCTGATAGGTTTCGGGTTTTATTCGCTAACCCACATTTCCATCGGTGCGGTGCCCGATATCACCAACAATCAGGTGCAAGTTATCACCGTTTCCAAAAATTTGTCCACACAAGACATCGAACAGTTTATCACCTATCCCATCGAACTGGAAATGTCCAACCTGCCGGGCGTAGTGGAAATACGTTCGGTGTCCAAATTCGGATTGTCGGTGGTAACCATCGTTTTCAAAGAAAACATGGGCACCTACTTGCCGCGTCAGTTGATTGCAGAAAAACTCAATGCGGTCAAAGAAAAAATTCCGGAGGGC
>JALVDN010000162.1 GCA_027008965.1 Flavobacteriales bacterium
ATAATACTTATACGCTTACCGGAAGGGATGCTTATACCAATTCCTATTCATTGGAATCATTCCTCAAGTTTGCTCAGACATCCAATCCGGCTGATCTAAAACCTGCCACCATTCTCCCTATTGGTCCCGAAAAAATAGAATCAATTGAATTCGGTTATCGCGGTGAATTCGGTGATCACTTCAATGTAGATTTGGTTTATTATAAAAACAACTACACAAACTTTATCACTCAGAAAAAGGTGATGACTATTCCACGGTCCTATGGAAGTGTTCATGACATGACCGGATTAAATGCTATTGTGAACGGAGCTTATAAAGTTTTCGGCGTCTATATCAATTCAGAAGCACCCATCTCATCTGTCGGAGTTGATTTCAATTTGGGATATCACAATAATACCTTCCGTGCCAACGTGATCTACAGTTACGCGGAAATGGGCTTCAATCGTGACAAATATCCCGATTTGCTGGTATCCTTCAATACTCCTAAAAATACTTTCAAATTCATTATGTCCGACACTAATTTGTTTAAAAATCTCGGATATTCTTTGACCTACAAATGGATGGATGAATATTATTGGGAAGCCACTTTTGCATCCGAAACGGTTCCCGCACACTCCACTGTGGATGCCATGCTCAGTTACAGCATTCCTAAATACAACTTGATGTTTAAGGTTGGCGGTAGTAATATTTTCGGAAAGGATTATATGGTTGCTCCGGGAACCGGTAAAGTGGGTAGTATTTATTATATCGGATTACTTTATCAGAAATAATTTTCCGGGTTCCGATTTAACAAAGGCCTTCCTCCATCGGGAAGGTCTTTTTTTTACTCTTTTTATTCATTCAATAAATCGGGGCGGATTTGCTTGGTTTTCTCCAAAGATTTTTTTTCGCGCCAGGTTTCAATGGCTTGATGATCACCTGAACGAAGTACATCCGGAACTTCCAAGCCCTTAAAAACTTGAGGGCGGGTGTAAACCGGCGGGGCTAGTTTCCCGTCTTGAAAAGAATCGGTCAAGGCCGATGTTTCATCAGAAAGGACGCCCGGCAGAAGACGAACAATTGCATCGGTGAGAACGGCTGCCGGAAGCTCACCGCCGGAAAGAACATAATCGCCAATGGAAATTTCTCGTGTCACATACAAGTCGCGTATTCTTTGGTCCAATCCTTTATAATGCCCGGCAATGAGTATTAAATTTTTTTTCAAGCTCAATTCATTAACGGTTTTTTGGTTGAGCACAGGAGCATCGGGAGTGAGAAAAATAATTTCATCGTAGTGGCGTTCTTTTTTTAATTTTTCAATCCATTGTGATACGGGTTCGGGTCTTAAAACCATTCCGGCTCCGCCCCCATATTGGTAATCGTCAATTTGTTTATACTTTCCCAGGCCGAATTCGTGCAGGTCATGTACATAAATTTCCACCAAGGATTTTTTTTGTGCCCTCCCGATGATGGAATGATTGAAAACATCCCTTATAATGACAGGTACGGCTGAAAGAATGTCTATTCGCATTTTAATGATTCGGTTTTATCTTATACAAAGTTAAACTAAATAAAAAGCACTCGTGTTACAGAGTGCTTGATGGGATGAAATTTATCTGAATGTTTATTCTATTTCAATACCGGACTAGCGGGTTTTTCTCTTTTCAAGTCAACATTATTAGGGTCAATCACTTTCCCTTTGATTTTCAACACAACCACACCATTGGGTACATTCACTGCATTGGTATAGATGGTCACGGTTTTGCGGAACGGTCCAACACGAAGTGTGTTGTAATGAACTTTGATGACTGCTTTTTCACCGGGCATCACAGGTTTTTCAGGTTTGGAAGGGACCGTACATCCACAAGATGATTTGGTGTTTTTGATAATCAAAGGAGCATCCCCTGTGTTTGTAAATTCAAACACTCTTGTTCCGTCAGAACCCTTTTCCACTTCACCATAGTCAATTTCTTTGGTTTTAAATTCAATTTTAGCACCTTCTTGGGCTTGTACTTGAAAAGCAAAACCTGTTATCAGTATTAAAAACAACAATTTTTTCATAGCTTCATGTTTTAATTATTCAAATGTAAAAAAAATTACCAAACATAATAACTCAAAAGATATGCCAAAAAAAATTCTTATTTTATTTGATGTAAACAATATCACGTGAAACGAAAGGTTGTTTTTCGGGTATTAATCGGACTTCTTTTGATTTTGTTTTATAATTTTTTTGTGATCAAGAATTTTTACGCCTGGTTTGACCTTACTTTTCAAAGTTCGGAATCACTTGATCTTTATTTTGGATTTGATAAAGAACAGGTGATTTCGCTTATTGGGTCGGTGGATGAAAAAACAAGAAAGTTTTTAGCTTTTGGAGCCGTAATAGATAGTTTCTATGCTTTGTTTTATGGCATATTTTATTTCTATGTTCTACAAATCATGTTTCGAAAACTGAATTACGTTGACACTCCTTGGGTTTATTTTCCTTTGTTATTATCTTTTTTTGATCTCCTGGAGAATGCCGGGATATTCATGATGATAAAACAGTATCCGGATATCAAAGATACATTCATTAAGATTTTTTCTTTTTTCAATCAAATGAAATGGATGATGGCGGCGTTAACGTTTTTGATTTTTGTTTTTCTTTTGTGGAAAATCTTTCAAGTATCATTTTTTTCTAACCGATTTGAAAAAAACTTGCATTAGTTCCCTGGCTTCTTTTTCCAATACACCACGCACAATTTTTGTTTTGGGGTGAAGTGGGCATCCCAAGTGTTCAAATCCCATTTTTTCATCAGAAGTTCCATAAACTATTTTTTTTAGTTTGGCCCAATGGATAGCTCCCGAGCACATGGAGCAAGGTTCTACGGTAACATACAAAATACATTCGGTCAAGTATTTGGATTGCAGGTGATTCATAGCGGCCGTAAGGGCCAATATTTCGGCATGGGCGGTAGCATCTTTCAAACGTTCCACTTGATTGTGGGCTTTGGCTACAATTTTATCGCCACAAACCACTACGGCACCAATGGGAATTTCACCTTCTTCCAAGGCTTTTTCTGCTTCCCGCAAGGCTATTTGCATGTATATTTCGTCCGGATTCATTTAATAGGCTTTTTTGTCTCCTGTAAAAATTTTCAAAACAGTTTGAAAAATGATTTTTAAATCCAAAAACAAAGACCAATTTTCTATGTAATACAGGTCATATTTCACGCGATTGATAATATCTTCCTTATTTTGA
>JALVDN010000163.1 GCA_027008965.1 Flavobacteriales bacterium
GCTACTGATTTTATTAGGCTTTTCATATGTCATTTCGAAGGAGTGAACGAAGTGAACGAAGTGAACGACTGAGAAATCTCAACCGTTTGTTGGATGAAAAAAGACTTCTCACATTCGCTCGAAGTGACAGGTTATAATTAAACATTTCCGGCGGGGAGACAAGCCTTGGTGCAGGCTCTCCCGCCGCAAGAGGTGAGACGGCTTTGTCCGGCTCACCGGTCCGCCGACAAGCCCGGAGCCCGGAGCGAAGCGGAGAGCGAAGGGCTTGGAGGCGTCACGGAGCAAGACGCCCGCCGGAGCAATAGCGGAGGCGGGCCGGCTTGCGGAGTCACGAAGAGAGACAAGGCGAGGCAATTGTGCCGAAAGGTGTGGAAGCCGCAGGCTCTCGAAGTCCGGAGGGAGACAAAGGCGTAGCTCAGGCTTTGGATTACAGGAAGCCTTTGGCTCCCGGAGGGGCGAAGTGAAACGCCCGCAGGGGGGTTCACGGAGCCGTGAAGGCAAGACAAATGCCGGTATGAGAATTTTGCAGGGGCAGGCATGCAGGCTTGCCGGAACGTAACCTATTATTTGTTTCTATTTTTTAAAGCGGTGATTTTAAATTATTAAACTTAAATTTGTGTGAACATCTATGGGATGAAGACAAAGGTAATTTTACTTATTATTATTCACATTTTTATTGCTTTGGCAATTTATGCGGTTCCCATCCTTTCCAAGGTGTATGCCTCGCTTTTGGCATTGATTAGTTTTGTTTTGGTGTTTGTGGCCAAAGACTGGAAAACTTTATTGTATTGGACGGCATATATCACGGCGGCAGAGGTTTTTACGCGAATGTCGAGAGGATTGTTTTTTTATGAAATTCATAAATATTTGAGTGCATTGCTTTTTGTGGGAATTATTTTCAGAACAGGTTTGAGGTGGGTTTCGTTGCCCTACTTATTTTATTTGATTTTGTTATTGCCCGGGGTATTGTATACATGGTGGTGGGAATCGTTGGATCCTTCATATATAGGGTTGCATTTGAGGAAAGATATTTTGTTTAATATTGCCGGTCCCATAACTTTGGGATTGGGAGCTATGGCATTGTTGAACCTGAAAATGAATTTCAAGGCCTTTAAAAATTTATTATTGGCTATGTTGCTCCCGGTGATTACTACAACGGTATATGTAATTGTGAAAACCCCCAGTTTGAAAGATATTATTTTCACCACGCAAGCCAATTTTGCCACATCGGGGGGATTTGGCCCGAATCAGGTGGCCACCATTTTGGGATTGGGAATGTTTACGGCTTTTGTTTTATTTATTCTGGAGAAAGATTTTGTGTTGAAAATGGTTTATCTTTTCTTTTTTGTTTTGATAAGCTACCGGTCTTTTCTGACTTTTTCAAGAGGTGGCACCTTGACGGGGATTGTAATGATTATAGTATTTCTTGGAATTTCATTAATCAGTAAACATCATTTTTTTAAAGTAAAGAATTTGGGAGCCATTTTTTTGACCAGCATCATCATTGGTGGTGTGTTTTATTATGCTTCGGAGATTACAAGAGGTATGCTTCTTAATCGTTTTACGGGGCGTAATACGGCCGGGCAAATGAAAGAAGATGTTACTTCGGGGAGAATCACCATTTTTTTGGCTGAAATCAAAGGCTTTGTTGAAAATCCGGTATGGGGCACTGGAGTAGGACGCGCCAAAATTGAAAGAAAAAAGGAAATAGGCATCAAAGCGGCCACTCACAATGAAATTTCCAGACTGATATCGGAACATGGTATTTTCGGTGTTTTGGCTCTATTGATTTTAATTTTTGTGCCACTCATGCAAGGCTTGATACATAAAAATAATATTTTTTTCTATCCGTTTTTTTTGTTTTGGCTTTTAACCATTTTTCATTCGTCGATGCGTTTGGCGGCACCGGCGGTTTTATATGCTTTATCTTTGATACAACTATCCAATGAAAAAAATCGTTTATATAGGGAATAATTTACAACGACACTCCAAATATAAAATCTCGTATCAAATTTTGAGTGAATTGTTTATGCGGGAAGGGTGGACAGTATATCAAGCTTCCGACAAAAAAAATATTGTTTTGAGAATGTTGGATATGATTTGGAAAGTAATCTCCCATCCTGAAGCCGATTATATTTTGATTGACACTTTCAGCACCAAAAATTTTTACTATGCTTATATCATTTCATTTGTGGCACGAATGATGAAAAAAAAATATATCCCTATTTTGCGTGGCGGAAATCTTCCCGGAAGGTTGGATAAGTCTCCCCGCATGAGTAAAAGTTTGTTCGGTAAAGCTTATGTTAATGTGGCACCTTCGGGCTATTTAAAAAAAATCTTTGAAGAAAAAAGTTATAAGGTTTTCTACATTCCTAATACAATTCCCATAGATAAATATCATTATAAAAAAAGATCACGGTTTGAACCCCGTATTTTATGGGTGAGGTCATTTGCCCGTCATTATTTGCCTGAAAATGCCATTTATTCTTTGGTACATTTAAAAAAGGATTATCCGGAAGCAAAGCTTTGTATGGTAGGTCCCGATAAAGACGGAAGCATGCAGGAAGTAAAACAGCTCATTGATGAACTCAATCTGAATAACAGTGTGGAAATCACAGGCGCCATGCACCCTAAAGCGTGGCACGAAAGATCGGAGGAATATGATATTTTTATCAATACCACTTCAGTGGATAATACGCCGGTGAGTGTTATGGAAGCCATGGCGTTGGGCTTGCCGGTTGTATCCACACGGGCGGGAGGGGTGCCTTACTTGATAGAAGATGGAAAAGACGGTATATTGGTGGATATTAACCGTCCGGAAGAAATGGCAGGAAAAATCAGGTTTTTAATTGAAAACCCTGAGATTGGAAAAGAAATTTCAGTCAGGGCAAGAAAGAAAGTTGAAAAATTCGACTGGTCACATGTGAGAAATTTATGGTTTGAAATTTTAAAATAAATTGAGTTTTTTGTTTTACATAGTGATTTTTTTAATACTCATCGGAATGGGAGAATTATACCGCAGATATGCGCTGAAAAAACATATATTGGATATACCCGTTGAAAGAAGTTCGCATCATGTCCCTATTGTAAGAGGGGGCGGTATTCTTTTTTTCTTAGGAGGATTGATGGCTTGGCTAGTAACTTTTTATCCGAGGGAACATTTATTTTTTCTTATGGGTTTCC
>JALVDN010000164.1 GCA_027008965.1 Flavobacteriales bacterium
TCGCTTGTTCAGACTCTATCCATTCGAGCAAAAAGGCCAAAAATACGCCCAGTATCGCTCCCGTGATAAGTGCCACGAGAAGGATGAGTTTCGTTTTTGGTTTGGCGGGATGGTCGCTATAGACAAATCCCCCGACGATATGGGAGTTTTGGATATTTGCCGGCGAGATGTTGTAGCGTAGTACGTTGATTTTGTTGTCGATCTGTGTGATTCTGTTTTTTTGTGTGATGATCTTGTCTTTGATGCTCTTTATCTTTTCGAGCACGATTTTCTCTTTTTGTTTTTGGAGGTTGGGGATCTGGACTTTTTTGATGTTATCGATGGCGAAGAGGATATTTTTTGCATCGATCTGCTGGAGGTTCGCTATCTTGTTTTCAATCTGCGGGATAGTCTCTTCGATGATTTTGGCTTTTTGGAGTTCGAGATCCTTGATGCGGTTTTGGAGGTTGAGGATGAGGTTTTGGTAGTTGACCATCTGGATAGAGGCGATCATGGTCTTGGTGTCGTCCGATTTGCTAAACTGCTCGAAGAGCCTCTTGATGGCGCGGTTGTATTCTTTGAGTTTTTGGTTGTAAAATGTAATCTTTTCGTCTATGCTGGGTAGTGTGAATTTTTTGTAAAAATCTATCTGCTTTTTGAGTTCAGGTATCTTTTGGTTTTTTATGATTTGGAGTTTTGCTTCGAGTTTTGGTATTTCCTGGTTCTTGAGTATGGAGATCTTCTGGTCTATTTTTGGCAGTTCGATATTTTTGATGAGCTTCATCTGTGTTTGGAGATTGGGGATAGTGATCTTTTGGATGTTCTCTTTTTCAGTTTGTAGCTTTTGTATCCGGTTTTTAGTATCGAGGATGTATTGGTCGATTTTGGGCTGGTAGCTCTTTTGGACGAACTCTACGAGGCTTTGCATTTTAGCGATAGTTTTGTTATTGTCAAGTCCGTAGGCTTTGATAGTGAGGAACTCTTTGGTTTTACGGTTGGTCTCTATCGTATCGATGTAGGCACCGGAGCTGTTGAGCTCGGCAGTTTTGTAAGCTTTTTCATCCGTATGGTAGACAGACTGCAGCATTTTAGCCAAAGTGGTAGCATCGACGAGGAGATTCTTTCCTATGTATCCTATGCGAAGATTCGCTTTGACCTGGTAGAGTGGTGTGGTGAAGATGACATAGATGAGTGCCGCCGTAAATATGGCGAGCGTAACTGTGAGGATGGTTTTTTTGCGTTTTTTGAGTGTCTGCCACAGTTCGTAGAGATCTATTTCGTCCTCTTCATAGCAGGGGATATTTGGCTGGTCGTTTCGCATCATCGCTCTCCTCAAGTTCATAGCGCCTTAAAATTTTATCTACTGCGCGAGTGTAATTATATACTATTTTTTGAGATATAATAGGTGCAAAGAGGAGGTTTGATGTCTTTGGTGCGCTATACCTATGAAGACTATGTACAGTGGGAGGGGGACTGGGAGCTGATCTACGGGCAAGCCATCGCTATGGTGCCGGCGCCTATGATCAATCATCAAGCGGTGATAGTAGCGATATTATCACAGTTTTATATTCAGCTAGAAGAGTGTGAAAAGTGTTTGACTATTGCAAACGAAGATTGGAAAATTTCGGATGATACGGTCGTGCGGCCCGATGTGGTGGTGGTGTGCGGGAAGTTCGACAAATATATCACGAAAGCACCTGAAATCGTGGTGGAGATCGTATCGGCTGCGAGTGCCAAAAAAGATGAGAAGATAAAGTTCAAGCTCTATGAAGATGAAAAGGTGCCATACTACATCCTCGTCTATCCGGAAGACAAGAAGGCGAAAATATACAAGCTTACAAACGGTAAATATGAAAAAATCGGCGATTTTTTAGAAGAGATCCACGCTTTTGAGGATCTGACGTGCCCTGTACGGCTAGATTTTAAAAGAGCGTTTAAGAAGATCTAGCCTTCAGTCGCAAGAAAAGATGCGCTAGCACAGAGACGAAATAGACCTGCAAAAGCATCCCCGCAAACGGTATCAAAGTAATGAGATACAAAACGAGTGTCGTGCCCATGATTTTGGGGCGATGCTTTTTGAGCACCGCTATGAGCTCCTCTTTTTTGAAAATCTCACCTCCCACATCTAAAACATACAGAGAATGAAAAAGGTAGTAAAAGGGGATATTGACGGCGATGGTGTTGAGCAGAGGGATGAAGTAGACAAAGAGTGTGAGGATGAAGACGCCTATGGCTTTGCCGAGTGTGGAGAGCATCAGCATGATGTATTCGCCCATGCTTACGCCTCCATCGAGCGAGACGTCTGGATAGTGGCGTCTGTGGATCTCGCGCACGACGGTGGGGATGAAAAAGCCCATCACCATCGTAGCCACCGCCGTGGAGAGCAGCACGGCCAGCAGTGTGCCAAGCACTGCAAGCAGCGCACCGGCTATGTAGTGAAAGATGGTGCTCGAAGCGATAGCGGCCAGCCAGTGATGCTCCTGGGCAAACTGCGCTACGTCTGGGGAGTTGATGGCCTCGGGGTTTTGGGCGAGGAGCGAGAGCATATCGAGTAGCTGGGAGATGGAGCCATAAAAGAGCATCCCAAGCAGCACGAATGTGATCAAAAACGGTGCGAATGTGATGAGCAAAAACTTTCGGGTTAAAAAGTCTTCGAGTGCCGCAAGAAAGATAGATTTTTGCATACTTCACCTTTGTGTTACAATTGCGAAAAAAGTAAAGGTAGCCATTGGCCTGTTTCATTGTACCAAAAGTTGTGGAGGGAGTGGAGCTCCAAAAGGCGCTGCGCAAGCTCAAAATCAAGCTCGCCGATATCAAACGCACCTACTACGCCAACGGCAAGACGCTGGTCTGCCTCAAAAAGCGGGTCAAAACCAGAATCGACAAAAAGCACTTTCCCAGCCGCGACGAAGAAGCAGAAATCATCGCAGTGCATGAGTTCGTAGAGCGCTACAGCTACCTCATAGACGAGGAGCGTAGAGCCGAGATGGCCGCTACCATCGGCGAGATAAAGTCGATGAGTGGAGCAGAACGCGAGATCTACGGGCGCGCTATCTTGGATCTGCGAGGCTCCAAAGAGCCCTCTAGGCTCAATCTCTACTTCGTCAAGTTTGGTCGCAGCCGCATCATCGATACCGAGATCAGCTCTGGCGATATCGTGCTTATTAGCCGTGGCGAA
>JALVDN010000165.1 GCA_027008965.1 Flavobacteriales bacterium
GGCCTTCTCGGCCGGTTTGATAATCGGGAAAGGAAGTGTTGTATACAACAAAAACATCAACCGGTTTTTAACCGGTGACAACGGTGAACGAACAGATATCACTTTAACGGATAAAAATATTACCGCCACAGGATATAATATAAGTATGGCCATACGTGCATCCGACCGTTTTTCCTTCGGAATAAACTATCGAAGTGCCGTTGTTTTCAAATCCCGTTACGGCAAGGCCGAATTCAACGATGAACCTTCGTTTTTTATTGAAAGAGATAATTTCAAAGCCGAATTGCCCATGCCGGCCGAATGGAGTTTGGGTTTCTCCGTGAAACCTTGTAAAAAATGGCTCGTTGCCATGGATGCAAATCTAACACAATGGTCCATTTATAAAAGACTGGATATTCAATTCAACAGACTTCCCCGTAATGTGATGCCCAAAAATTGGAATAATACTGTTACACTCCGCATAGGAACCGAATATCAGCTCAATGAAAACATCGCATTGAGAGCGGGATATTACAATGATGAATCGCCCATCCCTTATGGACACTTCTCACCCGAAACCCCGAGTTTGGACAGTCATAATTTCACCTTTGGATTAGGATATCAAAAAGAAAAATGGGGAGTGGATTTAGCCTTTTTATATGTCAAAGGTAAAGAAAGAAATGCTTCCTATAATTATTATAGCGAGGGACTTTCACACCCCGTGTTTAACGGCACGTATGTTTCAAATGCTTTCGTAGGTTCATTTGGATTCAATTATAAATTTTAAAAAATTACTGAGCGATGAAAAAAATATTATTGACAATAAGTTTCCTTGCGCTTCTATTTACGGCATGTGAGCCGGAATTTTCCAATCCCATTGATCCCGGAAATCCCAATGTGAGTCCGGGGAGTGCTGATTTTAGCAAGTATGTTGCCGTAGGAAATTCACTCAGCGCAGGCTATTCAAACGGTACCCTATACAAATCGGGGCAAGAAAATTCTTTTCCCAAACTATTGGCCGACAGGTTTGCCCAAGCCGGTGGCGGCGAATTCACCCAACCCTATCTGGACGACGACACCAAGGATATAGGCGGAATGGTTTTCATGGGTCAACCCGTTTTGCCACCCAAACTAGTCATAGACGCCGGTGAAGGAAAAGTTGAAAGAATCAACGAAACGCCCACCGTGGAATTAACCGCTCATCCGGGTCCCTATAATAACATGGGTGTTCCCGGAGCCAAAATCTATCACCTTTTTGCACCCGGATACGGCAACATTCAAAATGTTCCCCTCGGAAAAGCCAATCCCTATTTTGTTAGAATGGCTTCTTCTCCTTCGGCTAAAGTGATTGATGACATACTTTCTCAACAACCCACTTTCTTCACATGTTGGATTGGAAACAACGATATACTTTCCTATGCCACATCCGGTGGTTCGGGAACCGATCAAACCGGCAATCCGGATGTGACCACCTACGGTCCCAATGATATCACCGACCCCGGATTATTCGCTTATTTATACCAACAACTCCTTCAAGGACTCACATCCAACGGAGCCAAAGGAGCCGTGGCCACCCTACCCGATGTGGCATCCATCCCCTATTTCACCACCGTTCCCTACAATCCCATACCGCTTGATGACAACACCGCCACAGCTTTGAACAACGCTTATGCGCAATATAACGCCGGGTTGCAAATGGCACTTGGAGCCAATTTGATCTCACAAGACGAATATGACAAACGTCTCATTCAATTTTCCGCCGGACAAAATGCACCGGTTATTGCCGATGAATACCTCACCGATTTATCCGGATTAGGGCTACCATCCATCCGTCAAGCCAAACCCGAAGACTTGATGGTGCTACCTTCAGCTGGAGTCATAGGACAACCCGACCCCAATAATCCGTCACTTATTATGGGTATTTCTTCACCATTAGATGATCAATGGGTTTTAACCGCCGATGAAATCACCGAAATCCGTACTGCCACAGCACAAATGAATGCCACCATCAGAGCATTGGCGCAACAATATGATTTGGCAGTAGTGGACATGGCCGCCGCTATGGAAGACTTAATCGATGGCATACGATTGGAAGACGGAAGTCTTTACACGGCCGATTATTTCAGTGGATTCACCACACTACCCAATCTGTTTTTCTCCTTGGACGGCGTACACCCCAATCACGCAGGCTATACCGAAATTGCCAACAAATTCATTGAAGCCATAAACAAAAAATACGGTTCTACTTTAGTTAAATACAATCCGGGCTATACCAACCCGGGTATCATGATACTTTCTTCCAACTGATAAACACTTAAAATTCCTTATCTTTGAAGCGGGCAACAATCTGTCCGCTTCAATTTTTTTATATGAAACAAATTGTCAAATTTTTAATAAGCATACTCTCACTGGTCATTACAGACAATCTTTTTGACAGCGTATATTTCGATTCATACCAAACAGTTATAATATTCGCTTTGGTTTTATACATCCTCAACATTTTTGTCAAACCCATATTATTCTTGCTCACCCTGCCCATCACATTGGTCACCTTGGGATTTTTCATCCTTATTCTCAACACCCTTATCATTCTACTTGCCGCCGAATTTGTGAAAGGCATTCATTTTCCCGGCTTTTGGACGGCTTTTTGGTTTTCGGTGGTTTACTCGCTCATTCAAATCATCCTCAATGCCATTTTTATTAAAGACATTCAAGTGAAAGTCAAAATAGAAAAATAAACCTTTTTTCTTTATGATTTGGTTACATATCCGGGCGAGCCTGCACGCCTTCCTATCCCCCACCCGAAGCCCGGCGTTTGTCTCGCCCGGGCTCCGGGAGCCTGTGGCTTCCCGGGACCCTGGCCTATACCCGCGCCTTGTCTCCCTCCGCACTCCGCAAGCCTTTTTTGAAAAAAGTCTTGCTCCGTACGCCTCAGAGCTTCCGCTTCGCTTCATCTCTTCGGCATGGTAATAATTTGTTACAATCTATTCTTTTTTTTCTATATTGAATACACAATAACAAGTAACAAAGAATGGATTTAGGCTACATTAAAACATTATTGGGATATAATAGAAGTAAAACCACAGAGATTTATACGCCTGTAAGCTATAATTTTTTTCAAAAATCCCAATCCCATTTCACAATACATTAAAAAGTAAAACAATA
>JALVDN010000166.1 GCA_027008965.1 Flavobacteriales bacterium
CATGGAAGTCAGTTTCTTGTCCTTTTCCTTCATTTTGTGTAGAACTTCCAAAACATGGATGCTTTTTTTGGTTTGATTGTTCAGCATGTTGTTTTTCCAAACTTCTTTCAATTTGGCAAATTCAAGTGCTTTTTTAAAGTTTCCCGTATGGCTGTAATAATCAATCAAAGCATCGTATCCGAGTACTATATTTTCTTTGGAATGAATGACCTTGGCCAATTCCAATCCAGATTGTATGTAATCCAAAGCTTTGACATTATCCCCCAATTGCATATAAATTTTTCCTATCATGATTTCCGAATTGGCAGCATATCTTTCAATATTTCTCTTTTGGGTATCTTCCAAGGCTTTTTGAAAATATTCCAATGCCTTATGATAGTTTTCTCTCGCATAATAATAATGACCAGCAATATTATATTTTATGCCTAATTTATCTCCATAAAGTTTTTTTGATAATTCAAGTGTCAGCGATAAATATTTTTGAGCCGAATCAAATTGTTTGGTCAAGGTATAGACTTCTGCCAGATTACTGTAGACATAATCCATTCCGCGCCTGTTCTTCCGTTTTTTTTCAATGGAAAGTGTTTTATAGAAATATTCCAAAGCTTTGTCATATTCTTGTAAATTAATGTGAATATTTCCCATGCCGTGCAAAGCCCTGGCCATATTGCCTTCATCTCCGGTTTTTTCGGCCAGTTCCATGGCTTGAATCAAGTAATGATATGCCCTTTCTTCAAAATTCACTTTTCTTAGATCCGCTGAAAGATTGATGAGAATATTGATTTTAAGCAATGTATCTTTGGAGTTTTCAAGCAAACTGAGCGCTCTTCCATGATACTTGATGGCTTCGATGAATTTGTTTTCTTTTCTTGCCCGGAATCCCTTTTCATTCAAAATCAACGCTAGATTTTCAGGATCATAATGTTCCACTGCCAGTTTCTCGGCTTTCTCCAAGTGGCTTATGGCTTCTTCATAAGGCAATTTACGCGACTCCTCAATGATACTTATAATTTGAATCCCGTACGAACTTGTATCGCCTTTATCTTGTGAGATTAAAGGAAGAGAGGTTAGAAAAATAAAAGCAAAGCCATAAATGATGGCACGGACTGAAAACATACCCCGGGTTCTATGCTATAAAAATAAGAAGTTTTTTTAAATTAGATAAAAAATATACCATGTCACTAAAAATTGCCAGTTTCAATATAAACTCCGTTCGTTCAAGGCTTCCGCTATTGGAAGCATGGTTTGAGCACAGGGGAAATGATTTGGACATTTTATGTATGCAGGAAATCAAAGCCGAAGAAGATAAATATCCCCGTGATTTTTTTCAACGCTTCGGTTATAAATGTTATTTGAATGTCCAGAAACGATATAACGGAGTCGCCACATGTTCAAAACCCGAAGTAAAATATTTTAGTAAAGTTTTCGGTCATCCTCTTTTGGATGAACAAAAAAGATTATTGCATACAGACTTTGAAAAATTCAGCCTAGTGAATGTTTATGCCCCTCATGGTGATTTACGTGGAACTGATAAGTTTTACTACAAACTTGAATGGTATGATGCGTTTATAGATTGGATAAAAAATAAATTCGGTGATGTGAAAGACAAGAAAATCATTTTAACAGGTGATTTTAATATTACCATGGAAGATAGGGATGTATATAATCCCGTGGCGCTTGCCGACACGATTGGAACAATGCCCGAAGAAAGAGAAAAACTTCGTGCACTTTTGGAGTTGGGCTTTTTGGATGCATTTCGTATGTTACATCCTGATGAAATCCAATATACTTGGTGGGATTATAAAGGAGCAAAAATTTGGAAAAATGAAGGAATGAGAATTGATTATATATTTATTACACCTCCTTTGAAAGATCATTTGGTGGATGTGGAAGTAGATATGTGGGCCCGGAGAAAAAATAAAATCAAACCCTCGGATCATGCACCGGTTATCGGAACATTTGAGGGCTTGGACTAAAATTTCAATTTATTTATCAATTCTTGCTTTTTCTTCCAAGTGGAAAGGAGTGATTTTTCTCTTTCCAATTTCCTTTTTAGTTTTTTAATCAAAGGATTTCCTTCATCGGATGCGTGAAAAAATTCCAAGTTACGTTCCGCATTTTGAATTTCATGCTCCAAGGATTCAATACGGTTTCTGATAAATCTGCGTTCTTTCAAAATTTTCTCCGTTTCTCCGCTTTCTATCCATTGATCAAGCATATTCTGATATTTCATTAAACGGATTTGTTCTTCATCAATATTGAGTTTACGGTATAGGTTTTGAATGACTTTATTGAATTTAACATTGATGAATTTCACATTGTCCGGAACACTTCCCAAAGCTTTCCATTCTTCTATAATTTGGTTGATTTGTTCCGTGGATAAGTTTTCGTCAAATTCGCCATTCTTGATCTTTTGTTTCAACGCTTGTAAAAAATTCTTTTTCTTGAGGTAATTCTCAAATTCCTGTTCCCTTTGATCTTGAACGATTGAATAATAATAATCAAAAAAGTCCTTACATACTTTTTTAAATTCCTCCCAAATTTTCTCTGCGTCTTTTCTGGGAACTCCACCAATGGTTCGCCATTCTTCTCTGATTTCTTTACAACGTTCATAAGCTTTTTTCAAATCCTCACTCTCTTTCAATTTTTTGACTTCTTCAATCAAAGCCAGTTTCTTTTCCAGATTTTGCTTTCTGAGTTCCTTGATAGTCTTGAAAAAGGCATTTTTCTTCTTGTTATAGGCCCTGATATATTCTTTAAATTCATTCCTTATTTCATCTTTCAATTTCAACGGAACATAGCCGGTAGAAAAAAATTCTTTTTTTAATTCATCCATTTGACGCGACACCTGGATAAATTCATCATAGGTTGTAAATTCTTGTTCGGAGACTTCTTTGATTTTTTCAAGTAAGGCTTTCTTCTTCTCATAGTTGGCTTCATAAATCTTTTTCAATGCTTCAAAATAAGCCTTTCTTTTATCGTGAATTTGTTTGGTCAAATCCTTGAATTCCTGCCAAATTTTTTCTCGGTATTCGGGTGCAACAGGGCCCGTATTTTCTTTCCAGACTTTATGTAGAAATTGAAGTTCCCTGTAGGCTTCCAAAACATTTTCTTTGTTCAGAAGTTCCTT